>JAEZJL010000329.1 GCA_023415815.1 Bacillota bacterium
GATTATTATTTTTAAAATACGGCGCTTTCGCAGGCCTTGACAAATATTTGGCAGTGCATAAGCGGCAGGCTAAAATGAAAAAATAATTGTGGCGATTGTACGGTGCGATGTACGGTATAAAAGCTGAAAAACAAGTTTGAAGAGGATGATTCGGTGCTTGTCGTTTTTATAAGAGCCCTGCTATTATATGTAATCGTCGTAATTATAATGAGAATAATGGGAAAGCGCCAGATAGGGCAGCTTCAGCCCTTTGAGCTGGCTGTGGCGATAATGATATCCGAGCTGGCGGCAGTGCCCATGCAAAATACGGGGATACCGCTCATAAACGGTATAATACCCATCCTGACCCTTTTGATCGCGCAGCTTGTAATGTCTTTCCTCACCCTGAAAAGCATACGCGCCAGGGCGCTGATATGCGGTAAGCCCAGCATATTAATCGAAAACGGAAAAATATGTGAGAAGGAGCTGCGCAGGGAGATGTATACCCTGAACGACCTGCTTGAGCAGTTGAGGATAAAAAATGTAACGAATCTGGCCGACGTCGAGTTTGCAATACTTGAGACAAACGGCCAGCTCAGCGTGATACCGAAATCGCAGAAAAGACCCCTCAGCCCCCAGGATATGAACATAAGTACAAATTATGAAGGGCTTTCCCTGGATTTGATAATAGACGGGCATATCATAAAAAAGAATCTCGAGAAAGCAAAGCTGGACGAGGCCTGGCTGGGCAGGGAAATAAGCAGGCTCGGCTATTCGGGACCCGAGGAGATACTGTTTGCCAGCCTGGACTCCGACGGGAGCTTCTATCACCAGCCGAAAGCTAACGGAAAGGGTGCTGCGGGATGAAGGATTCCACAAAGGCTTCCATAAAAGTGCTTTTATCGATTGCCGTCCTGACGGCGTTCATCGTGGGGATAAGCCTTGTGGCGCAGGGCGTGCTGGGTAGAACCTCGGAAGACCTGATCCTGAGCATATCCGGGGTCGAGGCCGGTACCGAGGCCAGCGACTGGAAAAGCGCGGAAAAAAGCTTCGAGCAGGTCCGGAATAAATGGTCTGGGATAAGCGGGACATGGGCAATGCTTATCGATCACCAGGAGATAGACAACATAGAGGACACCCTCTCGAGAATGGAGATGTTCATCTCGGCAAAGGACACACCGTCGGCCCTTGCCGAGACTTCGGCATTGAAAAACTATATCATGCATATCCCCTCAAAGGAAGCCCTGAACCTCAAGAACCTCCTTTGAGCTCCATACCGCTCTGCGTATCCGGACTTAAAAGCCGGTGGCAACAAGATACATGATGAAGGCCGCGTAAAACACTCCGCCGAAAAGCAGCGGAAAAGGATTGAGCGAGCCTTTTATCTTTATCCACAGATACACCACTGCGGAGGACAGCAGGGCCGCGGCTGCGCTTGCCAGCACCTTGGCGTCAAGCTCCCAGGAGGTGGCAAGTATGCCGATGGTCACCGGTATGCAGCTCTGAAAGACCATTGCGCCCGTGATGTTGCCCAGCGCCAGGGTATCCTTCTTCTTGCTTATCCATATAATGCTGTTGAATTTCTCCGGAAGCTCGGTGGCCACCGGGGTTATAATCATTGAAAGCGCCAGCGCCGATATGCCCAAAAGGTCCGAAACCGCTTCGATGCTCCCTACGAATAGCTCTGCCCCGAAAATTATTCCGGCAAGCGCGACCGCTATCTGCAGCACGATGACGGGCATTGAGGTCTTCATGTTCCCCACCCTTGTGAAATAAAGGGCATCAAGCTTGTTGTGGCTTTCCACGTCGTTTTTCACAGTAAGCACGATATAATAGACGTAGTAGCCCAGAAGGAAGAGGGCTATCAGATATTTCACAGGCTTGTTGTTAAGAAGCGCTGCCGCGATACCAATGGTATATATGATTATGAAAAAGCCTATATCCCTGCTCAGTATGCGGCTGTTTACGTTCATCCGCAGTCCGGTCCTTCTTCTTTTCCAGAATATGAGCACGCTCAGTCCTGTAAGGAAAAATGCCAGAGTGCTGAGCATGAAAGGAGCTCCTACAATTGCGCCGATGCCGATATCGACATTGTTTGCCGAATTCTTTGCAAAAAGTATGGCGATTATCGGAATGATGGTTTCCGGCAGGCAGGTGCCGATAGCGGAAAAAATGCTTCCAACCACGCCGTCGCCAAACTTGAGCTTCTTTCCAAGCCATTCTATCCCGTTTGTAAACAGCTCGCAGCTTAAAAGAATTATTCCCAGACTCAGTACCAGGCTTATGAGATCACGCCACATGTAAATACCTTCCTTTTGTATGTATTATATAGTTGCATCAATATTCATATACGCTTATTTTATCCAAATGTTTATCGAAGCGCCTTCCGGCTTACCTGCAGCCTGCCCTGCTTTCTGCCGTTCAGCCTGAGAATGAACAGCGTAAAATTTACCGTCAGCACGAGGATCAAAAGCACGAGCGCTATTACCAGGCTCACGCTCATGATCCTCAGAGAGGCTTCGATAAAGCCTGCCAGTCCGCATAGGGTAAATATGGACGCTGATATCCACTTGAGAGTTTTCTCGGGAATCTTTTTATTCATAACGACACCGAAAATAATACCCAGGCCGTCGGCGATCAGCATGCCGGTGGTTGTACCGATAAGCACCGCAGCGGGATTTCCATAGGTGGCGGCCAGCGAAACTGTGGCCAGCTGTGTCTTGTCGCCCATTTCGGCCAGAAAGAAAGCTATTGCCACCGCGGCGACCGGCCCGGCGCCGGGCTTGGTATCGCAGGCGTCGTCAACAGTGTCCCCCCGTATCGTCCACAGGGCAAAGCCTATGAAGGAAAGAGAGGCAGCCATTTGTATATACAGCGTATAGGAAGCCAGAAGCTCTTTGAGCAGATAGCCTGCGGCAACGGCAAAGGCATGGTTTAGCAGCGTGGCGATAAAAACCCCCAGCAGCACCTGCCGGGCTTTATACCTGGCTGCAAAGCACATGGCAAGCAGCTGTGTCTTGTCCCCCATTTCGGCAAGCGTAACCGCACCCGCCGCAATCAAAAATGTCATCCAGCCTGAAGTCATAAATGGGCCCCGCTTTCGTTCATCATCCTTTGACTATAGGTTTACCATATACATAATGAATAATCATATCACAAAAAGGACTTTTTATCATAATTTTGAAAGCTTCCTGCAGAGAAAATCCGCCGCGGTTTTATCCTCCGGCGAGGCTCTGCCTGACCGCTTCGTATATCATGATCCCCGCGGCTACCGATGCATTGAGCGATTCCGCCCTGCCGGGCATTGGTATCTTCACGAGTATGTCTGCGGCCGCTGCAGTCTCCCTGCTTATGCCTTCCGCCTCGCTGCCGACTATCAGTGCGGCCGGCGCCGTCAGATCCGCCCGGTATATGCTGCAGCCGCCTGACAGACTTGAGGCTGCAACCCGAACTCCTTTTGACTTAAGCAATCCGATTACACCTGCCGTATCCTCATAAAAATATACGGGTATGTGAAAGAGAGAACCCATGGTGGAGCGCAGAACTTTGGGATTGTACAGGTCCACACAGCCTCCTGCCGCTATCACGCCCGCGAATCCGGCGGCATCCGCTGTCCTTATAATCGTACCCATGTTTCCGGGATCCCTTACGCCGTCCAGTATCACAAAGAGGCCGCCCGTAAAGCAGGCCTCCATTATATCCGAAGCTTTGATCCTCAGGACGGCAAGTACGCCTTGCGGAGTTTTTGTGTCGCCAAGCGTGTCAAAAAGGCTCGAGGGAACGGTATGGCATTTGACGCCGGCAGCCTCCAGCCTTTCGCGCATATCAAGCCCGGCGGGGCCCTGTCCGAAGGCTTCCGCCATTACCGCATACTCTGTTTCAGCCCCGGCTGCCAGAGCCTCCTCAAGCATCCGTACGCCCTCGATAAAAAAGAGGCCCTTTTCCTCCCGGTCCCTTCTGTTCTTTAAAGACCTGACTTCCTTGACTATCCGGTTTTGACTGCTGGTTATGTCAATCATGTGCTCCGCCCCTGCTTCCGGGTACAGTAAAGGGGGCCTTCAAGCCCCCCTGTGCGTTTCCCTGTCAAATAAGCCGCAAAAATAAGTTAATACAACCTATCTATTTAGCGCTTTTTACCGTGTTCACCAGCTGTGCGAAGCCTTCGGCGTCATTTACCGCCATGTCGGCAAGCACTTTCCGGTTGAGGACTATACCGGCTTTCTTAACGCCGTTCATAAATTTGCTGTAGCTGAGGCCGTTGATCCTTGCGGCCGCATTGATCCTTGATATCCAGAGCTGTCTGAAGTCCCTCTTCTTGGCCTTCCTGTCCCTGTATGCATATGACAGCGATTTCATAACCGCCTGGTTTGCTATCCTGAACAGCTTGCTCTTTCCACCGAAATAACCCTTTGCAAGTTTGAGTATTTTTTTATGTCTTGCACGTGTTCTCAGCGCGCCTTTTACTCTTGACATTGTAGATTTCCTCCTTCATGGATGTTTTAATGGAAATTCGCGCCGTAGGCGCTAAACATCCCTTCTTACTTATACGGAATAAGCATTTTAATAGTGGCTTCGTTGGCCGATGAGGCATAAGCGCCGAGCCTGTGGTGCTTCTTTGCCTTCTTTGCCTTGGAAATGAGTCTGTGGCTTCTGAAGGCGTGATTCATCTTAACCTTGCCGTTAGCGGTTATTCTAAATCTTTTCTTGGATGCGCTGTGCGTCTTGATTTTTGGCATATTGCTCTCCTCCTGTTCATTACTTGGGTGCAGGCCGCCATACCGGCCGATCCCTGGATTAATATGAAATACCTTACTGCTTAGGATTGAGTATCATGATCATACTCTTGCCTTCCAGCTTCGGTTTTCTCTCTACTATTCCCACTTCCGCAACTGCATCTGCAAATTTTCTGAGCACTTCTTCTCCCAATGAGGTGTAATGCATCTCCCTACCCCTGAATCTCACGCTGACCTTTACCTTGTCGCCGTCCTTCAGGAATTTGCAGGCGTTCTTCACCTTGAAGCTGAAATCGTGATCCTCGATGCTGGGCTTGATCCAGACTTCCTTCAGGCTGATGATCTTCTGATTCTTTTTTGCTTCCTTTTCCTTCTTGGCAAGCTCAAACATGTACTTGCCGTAGTCCATAATCCTGCAAACAGGCGGGGCGGCCTGGGGAGCGATTTTAACAAGGTCCAGATTTTTTGTGCTTGCCAGCTTCTGGGCATCCTTGATCGGCATGACCCCGAGCATGGAACCGTCGGAGTCTATCAAGCGCACTTCCTTGTCTCTGATGTCCTCGTTAATCATCAATTCATTTTTACTACTTATAACCAAACACCTCCGAGTTATTTTTGGTCCGAAGTCTCATTACATTACATTTGTGGAAATAAAAAATGGATTGAAGAATCGTCAATCCACCGGATAGCAAGGCTATTTCAACAAGAACCTTCACTATTTACCTTGACGGACCGTTCCGTAAGGTGAGAAGCGGATGACTTCTTCTTTGTTTTTGCCTATTAATAATAACAAAAACAGTCCGGCATGTCAAGCATTTTGCTGTATGCCCGGATGATTATTTAAATGAAAAAGAGTACTCCACATTGAGGCGGCAAACACATGAACGGACTCAAGGTTATCCATACCTATTGATGCCTTGAAATCCGTAATATGACATATTCTTATGCATTTGTGCATATTATCTCATAAATGTACATTTTTATTGCTTATATCCAAGATAAGGTTTATAATGTCGATATAAATTTACTTTGCGATATAGGAGGGGTTAATATGGATCCATTTATAGGGGATATTGAACTGTTTCCATTTGATTTCCCACCCGCAGGCTGGATGTTCTGTGAAGGGCAAACACTCAATATTTCACTATGCCAGCCTTTGTTTACACTGATCGGCACAACATTCGGAGGAAACGGCAGCACCACCTTCTGCCTGCCTGATCTGCGAACGGCTTTACCAATGCAGGGCATAGGAATGCACTATTGCATCTGCATACGGGGAATCTACCCCAGCAGGAGTTAATCAAATCTTATTAGCATTATTAAAATCATAGGAGGATATGATAATGGATTACTACATAGGGCAAATCGTCGTTTTCCCATACAGCTTTGTACCGTATGGATGGCTGCTCTGTAACGGAGCGCAGCTCAGCATCCAGCAGAATAACGCTTTATACTCACTCATTGGTACCAAATTCGGCGGTAATGGAAGTACCAACTTTAACATTCCGAACCTGCAGGGAGCCGAAGCCTTGCCTGGCACCGCATACTACATCTGTATATCCGGTATATATCCGTCAAGGGACTAAGTGCTCGGCTAACTAATTAATTTCGGAAAGGATGAGGATTTATGGGCAATATTGCTCTTAACAAATTTGCAGATTCCAGCAGCTATGTTTACCCTTTCACACCGGCAAAGGCGGTCAACGGTACGGCTACAGTCTTCAGCAGATGGCTGGGCTCCTGTCTTCCGACGATGACGCCGCCCGTCAACTGGTACAGGGTCGATCTTGGGGCATATTATTGGATCAACCGCTGGGTTGTCAAACAAATGGGCGCCGTCAACTGGTCAATTAATTTTAATATGAGCGATTACAAATTGCAAGGGAGTCTCGACAATGAAAACTGGTTTGATCTCGACATCGTTGTAAACAATTTGGCAAATAGCACCGACAGAACATTTACGGCGAGACAGGTCAGATGGGTGAGAGTTTACATAACCAAAGGGCTCAGAAACAATCTAAACTTTGCATCCATCGTTGATTTTGAGGTGTATGAGGCGCCGCCTACAAGTTGCTACCTGTCCAATCTGACTTTAAGCACCGGAACGCTTAATCCGTCATTTATTAAAACAAGTGCTGCATACACTGCAGACGTGGGCTTCGCAAGCAGCGTTGCAATAACTCCGACAGCCGAAGACTCCAATGCAAAGATTACCGTTAACGGGGTTACTGTTCAAAGTGGTTCTCCTGCAGCAATACAGCTGAATGCCGGCGTAAACAACGTTCCGGTGGTAGTAACTCCGGTCATAGGAATTCCTTTTACATATACCATAGCCATTACAAGAAGTTGCAGCGCATATCTGTCTTCTCTGACATTGAGCAGCGGCACTCTCAATCCATCGTTCACTAATACAGGCACGTCATATACGGCAAATGTAGGATATGCATCCAGCGTCACAGTTACGCCGACAACCGAAGATCCCAGCGCCACGGTTACCGTTAACGGAAACCCTGTGTCAAGAGGCGCGTCTGCGACAGTCCCCTTGAATGTCGGTGTAAATAACGTTTCGATAGTAGTTACGCCAGTATCAGGCTCTCCTGTCACATACACCATTGCTGTGACGAGGACTTGCAGCGCTTACCTGGATAATCTGACACTGAGCAGCGGCACTCTCAATCCGCCGTTCTCCAAAACACTCACGGCAGCATATACCGCAGATGTCGGATATGATACGACAGGCATCACTTTGACACCTACGGTGGACGATCCTGCTTCAATCGTTAAGGTAAATGGCACAGTCGTGCCGAACGGGCAGCCTTCAGGAACTATCGGCCTGAATGTCGGTGCAAATCCGATACCCGTTGAGGTTACGGCTGCCGACGGAAGCAAGGTTACCTATAATGTCACTGTGACAAGGGCGAGCAATCCGTATCTGAGCAATCTTCAGGTTTATGTGGGTACGAAAACTCTGCCTTTAACACAAACGTTTTCAAGTAATGTATATAATTATACAATCGATTATACTGGTCAGCCTGCTATAACTTCCATAAAAATAAAACCAACTGCGGTAGATAGCGGTGCTTCTATTACAGTCAACGGTTCAGCAGTAGCAAGCGGAGCCCTTTCCATATCGATTAATATATCTGTTGGAACAATAACCGTACTCGTTAAATCCGCAACAGGAAGCGATCAAAAACAATATGTAATTGATTGTACGAGAACTTGAGCGGAAAATATGACACTTGAGAACTAAACATAAACTATCTATGAGAAAAAGTTATGGTATTATTGCATAACTTTTTCTCACATTTTATTACCTGATACTCATATTTATTGGAGGTAAACATGTTAAACCAATTAAAAAAAATCATTATATGCATATTGCTTATAACAGTGATATTCAGCGGGTTTATCCCTTTTAATGTGCTTAATGTTTATGCAGACCCAAATATAATATATGCATCTGCGGACACCTATGCAGACAACGATGGAAACATGACGCTTTATGCAAACGACCCTGAAGTTTGGGTAGGTTGTCCGGAAGATTTTGGACTATCCTATGCCAGAGGAATTATCAACTTCGACTTATCAGGCATTTCAGGTACTATAACCAATGCGATATTAAGACTGTATGTTCTTAATATTGTAAATACAGGAGGTACTCCTTCAGTAAGTATATTTGGCAGTTCGCTGGATGTTGATGCTGAAGCAGGCGGATCTGAACCGAATGGGGATGTAGACCTAAGCATATTTGAGGCTGTAACAGAAACAGGCTGGATGGAATTCGACGTAACCGATTTTGTGGATGATAAAGTTGGTGATTCGCTGACAACTTTTTTAGTAAAAGGAACGGAAAGTGCTTTTGATGATATATATTTTACTTTTGCCGGTGATGATAACATAACGTATAAAGCCCAGCTTGAATATACTGTAGCCTCCAGTTCCGCCAAGGCCATCACTGCCTTCGACTTCAACGGTTTGTCTCCCCATGTGGTTGGCGTGATTGATGACGCCGCCGGGACGATTGCGCTTACTGTGCCCTATGATACCGATGTCACCAAGCTGACACCTACCATTACACATACAGGGGCAAGCATATCCCCCAATTCCGGCGTGGAACAAAGCTTCTCCTCTCCTGTCATCTACACGGTCACAGCTGCGGATACATCAACCAAAACTTACACCGTCACCGTGACTAAAGCCCCCAGCCCGGCCAAGTCTATCACCG
>JAEZJL010000347.1 GCA_023415815.1 Bacillota bacterium
AAATACAGGGCCTTCACGATGCTGCCAGGCCCCTCCATGTGGGTGACCTCCTTCGATAAAGCCAGGCAGACGGGCAAAACGGTATATGATTATTTCTTTTCGGGAGACGCCGTTAACCTTGTAAAAAACATACCGCTCAGCAGTAAAAATCCGAAGGGGCTGGCAATCGTAAAAATACCCTGCGAATACCTCAGCCAGCTTTTGACGTATGTAAACGACGATTACAGCGAAATGCTGATACTGGACAGCGACTTCAGGGTGATCGCAAGCCGGCGCGACAAGCTGATAGGGACCGACCTGTTTGAAAGCGACTTTGTAAAACGCATGGCAGCCTCCGAGGAGAAAAAAGGAAATTTTGAACTGGATTCCAATGAGGGGGACATCAATGTCACCTACCTGAAAAGCGAATATAACGGCTGGTATTATGTCTCCAAAATTTCCATCGCCATGCTCATGAAGCAGTCGAGATCCATAGGCTGGTTTACGCTGACCATCTGCGCCGCCTGCCTTCTGATCGTATCGGCCCTGTCGATTGCGGGGTCCCGCCGGATGTACAGGCCGATTTCAAACATCTATCGCAACTTCCTGAAAAGCGAGCCCCCCGTAAAGGAGCACGACGAGTTCAAATATATCACCAAAAGCGTGAATGCGCTGATGGCGAACAAAGCGCTGCTTGAAAACCAGGTCAATATGCAGATCAAACAGATAAAAGAATTTTTCACCATGAAGCTGATCATGGGAAACATAGATAAAAATGAGCTGGACGGCAGGATGCGCATGTTTAACGTACAGAAGCCACGGTACATGATGCTGATGGTAATACGCGCAGACAGCCTGAAGGACACGGAATACAACGAGGGCAACAGGGATATCCTCATGTTTGCCATCAACAATATTGCCGAAGAGCTACTTGAAGGGCGGTATCTGCTGACGCCGGTCATCATAAACCAGATGCAGGTGACGATTGTCGGAGGCGACCAGGAGACCTATGAGCAATTCCGGGATGATATTTACCGTGTCGCAGAAAGCATCCAGAACAACGTGAACAAGCATTTCAACATAACGATCAGCATAGGCGTCAGCCATGTATTCCACAGCTTTGAAGAAACCTACCGGGCCTTTCTTGAGGGTCAGGAGGCGCTCAAATACCGCATACGCTTAGGAAACAACATCGTGCTTTCCATAGGCGACGTGCAGCCCAGGCAGAATATACAGCCGCTGGTGCATCTCAAGCTGCAGGACAGGGTGGTCGAGGCTGTTAAATCGGCGGACGAGGAAAAGGCTGCGCTCGCTCTGGATACGTTTTTAAACGAAGTTTTCAAGATGCAGGTAAGCCATGTGGAATACCAGATTCCCATCGCCGGTTTGCTGACCAGGCTTATCGCGGCCGTGCAGGAGGCCGGAGAAAACCTCTACTCTCCGGACGACGGCCGGAAATCCCTGCTCGAGGAGCTTTTCGAGCTCCAGACCCAGAAAGAGATAAAATACTGGTTCAGCAAAGTAGTGATCGCTCCGTTTATGCGGATTTTACATGAAAGAAATGAAAGCCAGCACAGGAATATTGCGGAGCAGGTGCTTAAAATAATCCATGCCGAGTACGACAGCGACCTGACGATAGAAACATGCGCACAGCGCATCAATTATCATCCCAGCTATATACGCCGCGTCTTTTTAAAGGAGATGGGAGAGAATTTCGGGGAATACCTGACGAAATACCGCATCGAGGTAGCGAAGCGGTGGCTCTCGGAAACGGACATGCGCGTTTCGGACATTGCCGAGAGGCTCCGCTACAGCAATTCCCAGAATTTTATCCGCTGCTTCAGAAAATACACGGGAGTGACGCTGGGACAGTACCGCAAAGGCTGCAGGAGCATGTAGGCCAGCGGTGAATCACCTCGCAGGGTAAGGCCGGCCGCCGGAATGACCGGCGGCCTCCTATCCGGGATATAAGCTGCCTATCCGGCAAATTTCAGAACATATCCTTCTATGCATTGTCACATATTACAGGTTTCCATCCTTCCAGCATTATGGTAAACTGTTCAAAAAGCCGAATCTTCACGCGTGAAGAGCGGGGGACGAATTACTCCGGGGTGAAGCCGCTTAAACGGCAGGGTATACTCTTTTACCTAACCCGTCAACTAACCTCGCAGGCAAATAAAAGAGGGGGTCATACCATGTCCGGAAAGAAAAAGCTCTCAGCCGCATTCTTTACAATTCTACTGTTTGTCCTTTTATCGGTTCAAACAACCTTCGCAGCTTCCTCCACAGCTCTGAAAAACGGGATGAGCAGCGACGAGGTCTCCGCGCTGCAGCAGGATCTGAAAAAATTGGGATTTATGGACGTCGACCCGACCGGGTATTTCGGCGATATCACCGAAGCCGCGGTCGTCAAATTCCAGAAGCAGTACGGCCTTACGCAGGACGGTGTTGCCGGGCCCGAAACGTCCGCTAAGCTCGATAGCCTGCTGGGCGCTAAAACAGCTAAAGCAAGCGTATCCAGAGGGGATACGGGGGGGACGGCCCAGAAAATCGTGGACTATGCCAAAAAGCTCCTGGGCGTCAGATATGTATGGGGAGGGACGACGTCGAAGGGATTTGACTGCTCTGGCTTCGTCAAGTATGTCTTCGACCATTTCGGGATTGCGCTCGACCGTGTCTCTACTGAACAGGCGAAGGAGGGGAAGGCGGTAAAAAAAGATAATCTCCAGCCGGGCGACCTGGTCTTTTTCGATACGAACGGCGGACGCAACCGTATCAACCACGTAGGCATATATATCGGAGGGGGCAGGTTCATCCAATCCTCTTCCGCAAGCGGAAACTCGGGCGTAGTGATTTCAAGCCTTGCGTCAGGCTTTTATTCGGAGGTCTTTATGACGGCCAGGAGAATTTTGTAGTACATAATCCCGATTTGAAACTTTCAGACAAAGGCGTTGCAAAAATTCCATAAAAATTTCTTTCATGCAGGATCGAAGCAAATCCTGCATTTTTTTGTACATGATGGAGTACAATGAAAGACAATCCTGCAAAATCACACGGAAAACTAATAAAATACCTTCGAAAATGAAACTGTACATCAAACAACTTGCATTTTGAGACATAATCTGTTATAATTTTTGTGAATTACATATCGTATTCTTATCTCAACTATCCCAAAACTATTATTTGGGGTATACAAGGGCGTATACCGTATGCAATTTACAATGGGGTATTTTGCCGGACTCTGCGATGCTGCAGGGTGAATTGAATAAAATCGGGTGTCGTTGTTTTTCTGCTGCCCGGATTTGGAGGTTATTGGCATTAAGCTGTTAACTTATATTAAATCATACAGTGGAGGGATATGTTATGCAATTACTTGACCATGTAATGGAACAGGTCGTCAGAAGGAATCCCGGTGAGCCGGAATTCCACCAGGCGGTCAGAGAGGTGCTCGAGTCGCTGGAGCCCGTCGCCCGGAAACATCCCGAGTGGGTTAAAGCCGGTATATTCGAAAGAATCGTCGAGCCCGAAAGGCAGATTATTTTCAGGGTGCCTTGGGTCGACGACAGCGGCAGGGTACAGGTGAACAGGGGCTTCAGGTTCCAGTTCAACAGCGCCATCGGACCGTACAAGGGAGGAATCAGGCTTCATCCCTCGGTCTATTCGGGAATCATCAAATTCCTCGGCTTCGAGCAGATACTCAAGAACTCGTTGACGGGACTGCCCATGGGCGGGGCAAAGGGCGGAAGCGATTTTGACCCCAAGGGCAAATCCGACGGAGAGGTCATGAGATTCTGCCAGAGCTTCATGTTCGAGCTCGCAAGGCATATAGGCGAGAACACCGACGTGCCTGCGGGCGATATAGGCACCGGCGGGCGTGAAATCGGCTATATGTACGGAATGTACAAGAAGCTTAAAAACGACTTTACCGGCGTCCTCACCGGCAAGGGCCTTACATGGGGCGGAAGCCTTGCCAGGACCGAGGCTACCGGCTACGGCCTGTGCTACTTCATGGAAGAGGCCATGAAATCGATAAAGGGCAAATCCTTCAAGGGCTCTACGGTTGTCATCTCCGGTTCGGGCAACGTCGCCATATACGCGACAGAAAAGGTCCACCAGCTCGGCGGCAGGGTCGTAGCCCTCAGCGATTCAAACGGCTACATACACGATCCGGACGGGATTAAGCTGGATACGGTAAAGAGGCTCAAGGAAGTCGAAAGAAAAAGGATAAGCGAATATGTCAAATTCCATCCGAATGCCCGATACTTCGAGGGCTGCTCCGGAATCTGGACCGTCAAATGCGACATCGCACTCCCGAGCGCAACCCAGAACGAAATAGATGAGATCTCCGCCAAGACTCTTGTAGACAACGGCTGCTTCGCTGTCGGCGAAGGCGCCAATATGCCCTCCACTCCCGAAGCTATCGCCGTATTTCTCAAAAACGGCGTCGTATTCGGGCCCGCCAAGGCGGCCAACGCGGGCGGCGTCGCCACCTCGGGCCTTGAGATGTGCCAGAACAGCATGAGATATTCCTGGAGCTTCGAGGAAGTCGACGCCAAGCTCAAGGACATCATGGTCAACATATTTAAGAATGCCAGCGCCGCGGCAAAGGAATACGGCTTCGAAAACAACCTGGTGGCAGGGGCCAACATCGCCGGCTTTTTAAAGGTTGCGGATGCGATGTACGCGCAGGGCATTACTTATTAACCGGAAGTACGCAGCTTGAGGAAAGGCATGTCCTATAGACGGGAAATTAGGGCGGCCTGCGTATAACCGCTTTATTAATGTAAATAATATTAAAAACCGCGGGCGCTTTCCGATAGAGTACAATGGCGTACTCTTGAAGGAACGCTTGCGGTTTTTGCTTTGCCCTCAGCATCATTTTTCTCTTGACAACGGCTGCTCCAGTTTGTATAATAACTTTTGCTATAACCGATGCGCGGGATTAACTCAGTGGTAGAGTGTCACCTTGCCAAGGTGAAAGTCGCGAGTCCGAATCTCGTATCCCGCTCCATTCGCGGGTGTAGTTCAATGGTAGAACATCAGCCTTCCAAGCTGATTGCGTGGGTCCGATTCCCATCACCCGCTCCATCAAGCGTATAGCCGCGAGACTATACGCTTCGTTTTTTTGCACAAAAACATCCTGTTATTTTTTTGACTAATTATTATGCAATTATATTGAATATTGTTTTCCTGAGTATTATAATGTAGCATGGTATAAATTTTTTATTATCTTCCCGATATCGGGGAGAATTAATATACATATTTTACTTATAATCTTACAAAGGGAGGAAATAAGTGTAATGAACCCACACAGTCAGTCAAAAAAGACGACGAAAGGCTTAATTGCCGGTCTGGTCAGCATAATCACAGTGCTGCTTTTGCCCGGAATGGCTTTCGCCAGCGAAGCGGATCTTAAGATCCCTGTTTTAGAGTCATGGCAGAGCAGTCTGCTCTATGGCGGCATTGTAGTATGCATTTTAGGTATGCTCTTCGGATTATACCAATTCCTCAGGGTGCGAAAGATCAAAGCGCACAAATCCATGCTGGACGTATCCAATACCATTTTTGAGACATGCAAGACATACCTGGTCCAGCAGGGCAAATTTCTTCTGATTCTCTTTGTCATCATCGGAGCATGCATCGCTTTTTACTTCGGATTTCTGCAGAGTAAAGGCGCGGGGGATGTGTTGTTCATCCTCATGTGGACGGTTATCGGTATTCTCGGTTCTTACGGCGTTGCCTGGTACGGCATCCGCATGAATACCCTTGCAAACAGCAGAATGGCTTTCTCTTCACTTGAGAAAAAGCCGCTGAAACTTTTGAATATTCCTCTTGATGCCGGTATGAGCATCGGAGTTCTCCTGATTTGCGTAGAGCTTATCATGATGCTGATTATCCTGCTCTTTGTCCCCAGCGGCCTGGCCGGCGCAAGCTTCATAGGCTTTGCGGTGGGCGAATCCCTGGGAGCCAGCGCGCTGCGTATCGCGGGCGGTATCTTCACCAAGATAGCGGACATCGGCTCCGACCTTATGAAAATAGTTTTCAAGATCAAAGAGGACGACCCGCGTAACCCCGGCGTTATCGCAGACTGCACCGGCGACAATGCGGGAGACAGCGTCGGACCTACCGCCGACGGTTTCGAGACTTACGGCGTAACGGGCGTCGCGCTTATTTCGTTCATCGTGCTTGCCGTCACCGGCGAGGAAGTGCAAAAGACCCTTCTTACCTGGATTTTTGTAATGCGTATCCTGATGGTTATCACCTCGGTCGTATCCTTCTATATTAACAAAGGCTACAGCCAGATTAAGTACGGAAACAAAGAAGACATCGATTTCGAACAGCCGCTGACCAATCTTGTCAGAATCACTTCGGTATTGTCGGTTATCGTAACCTTCGTTGTCAGCTATCTGCTTATCGGTCCGGGTTCGGATATAGCGGCAAAAGCACCCAGCCTCTGGGTGGTCCTTTCGATCATCATCAGCTGCGGTACTATCGGCGGCGCTTTGATTCCGGAATTCACAAAGATATTTACCAGCCCGAAATCGGCACATGTACAGGAAACAGTGACTGCTTCCAGGGAGGGCGGTTCCTCTCTGAACATACTTGCAGGCTTGATCGCAGGTAATTTCAGCGCTTTCTGGATGGGCATGGTGTTCTTCGGTTTGATGATCGCCGCTTATTTTGCCAGCACTCAGGGCCTCAGCGAGATCATGATCTACCCGCCTGTATTTGCCTTTGGACTTGTCGCTTTCGGCTTCCTCGGCATGGGCCCCGTGACTATAGCGGTAGACAGCTATGGCCCCGTAACCGACAATGCGCAGTCTGTTTTCGAGCTTTCTCTGAT
>JAEZJL010000351.1 GCA_023415815.1 Bacillota bacterium
GTTATATGAGCATACCACTAATGGCGAGGCCCAATTCCATCATTGCCGTGGGAAATACCGAAAGCAGACCTGACTATGATTTTGCGGACGGCGTCGAGCTGCACGTTTTCGAGCTCGCTTCCGGAAAAAGCGCTTCAACGGTCGTCCGCAGCAAGGAAGGAAGACCGGAGCTTGAGGCACGGGTTGAGCGTCGGGAGGATGTCCTGTATTTTACCATAAATGGCGACAAGCCATATAAGCTTGTGCTGCGGGGTATCGGCGGAATCAGGCGGGCGGACGGCGCCATCTGGGAGCAGACCGGCTCCGGAACCGTCGTCAAACCCGGGACGGGAATTAAAAAACTCGAGATACGGATCGGCTAAGATTCCGGCGGTATATGGAAGTATGTGGGATAAACCGGCAATTGCGGCATAATGTACAAAAAAGTAACGAAAAAACTTGATAAGTTAGGCTTTGTGTAATATAATGTAAATGCCCGGCTAGTAGAGTATCATTCATCTTTACTGGAGAATCAAATGTACTTGCTGCGGTAAACAGGATATAACTAAACTTTCTGAAGCGAGGCGACTGTTAAAATGTTCGAAGACAAAACATTAGTGTGCAAGGATTGCGGACAGGAATTCGTATTTACCGCTGGGGAGCAGGAATTTTATGCTACCAAGGGCTTCCAGAATGAGCCCGGCAGGTGCAAGGACTGCAGATCCTCAAGAAAGTCCCAATACGGCAGGGACGGTTCGGCGAAAAGAGACAGGGAATTGTTCGATGCTGTTTGCGCACAATGCGGAAAGGAAACCAAGGTTCCTTTCAAACCACGTTTGGACAAGCCTGTATATTGCAGCGAATGCTTCTCCAACCGCTAATTGACATCTTTTAAAGATTTTATTCCATAATTAATTCAGTTTATTTAAGCCCTGTAATTCATTTACAGGGCTATATTTGCGTGGTCGGCTATTAAGTTTACATAAAGACAGGGCGGCCGTCGGCGTAAATGTTTTATCCACACCTGAAAGCGGGTTTTCTGAGTTATTCACAGCTTTATCAACATTATCCACAGGCTTTATCGGGGCAAAACATCTGTTTTGTGGGAAAAACAGATGAAGCGGAAATGTGCGGGCGGGACGTATATTAAAGGAATTTGATGGCAAAATGTAGAATATTATTATAAGAATGTTCGACGGGGCTTAATTTAAAGTTAACTTGTCCGTTATTTGGGTAATGATAGATATAAACCTTACGGACCTGATTTAAAAAATGTCTTTAGTATTTCATCAAAATGAAAGGAGCTGTTGGTTATGAAATTCATAATTAGCGGGAAGAATTTCGAAATTTCTGATTCGTTGAAGGAAAGGGTCAGTAAGAAACTGGGCAAGCTGGAGAAGTTTTTTTCTCCCGCCGCAGAAGCGCATGTTACGATGGGCATTGAAAAAAACAGGCACATACTGGAAGTGACGATCGTCTTTAACGGTTTAACGCTCAGGGCTGAGGTCGAAAACGACGATATGTACGTATGCATAGACAGGGCTGAGGATATTCTTGAGGGGCAGATCCGCAAAAACAAGACCAGGCTTGAGAAGAAGCTCCGCGCCGAAGCGCTCAGGGCTGAAAATTTCAGGTCCGACCTCACAGTTGAGGAAGAGCATGAATTCAGGGTCGTCCGCACCAAGAAATTCGCAATAAAGCCGATGACGGTCGAAGAGGCCATCCTTCAGATGAACCTGCTGGGACACGAGTTCTTCATGTTTTCCAATTCGGAGTCCGGAGAGGCCAATGTCGTTTACAGGCGCAAGGACGGCAATTACGGCCTGATCGAGCCCGAGTTCGTATAAGCGTAAGCAATGACGGGGGCCGCCTCGAGTACCAGGCGGCCCCTTTTACTTTGCATTTTTCACTCGCCTCCGATATTTCAAGCGTAATTCCTTTCAAGCGCATTTTTCAGCAATATCCTTGCGGCGTTCCTGCCGGACTCGGATTTATATGATTGCCATATACGGTAAAATTGACTATAATAGTAATGCCGAGAATGTTTGTTCGGCTTATTTTATACGGGCAATTTGGCGGGACGCCAAATAAACAAAAAAGCGGGGGACCCGGCGTCCTCCGGATTTCTATATACGGGGGACTCAATAATGGATTTGCTCAAGGGCTTGAATAAAGAACAACAGGAGGCGGTGCTCCATACGGAGGGACCGCTGCTTATACTTGCAGGGGCCGGAAGCGGGAAGACCCGCGTCCTTACCCACAGGATCGCACACCTTATCAAGGATAAGGGCGTATACCCGTCGTCAATACTTGCCATAACCTTTACGAACAAGGCGGCAAGGGAGATGAAGGAGAGAACGGAAAAGCTCCTCGGCGACGAGGCCGCTGACATGTGGATCAGCACCTTTCATTCCATCTGCGTGAGGATACTCCGGCGCGATATAGAAAAGCTCGGCTACAGCCGGAGCTTTGTGATCTTTGACAGCGCAGACCAGCAGACGGTCATAAAGGATTGCTTGAAGGAGCTCAACCTTAATGAAAAGAACTTTCCGTACAGAGAGGTCCAGGCCATCATCGGACGGGCAAAGGATGAGCTGATAGAGCCCGAGGTGTATACCAGGGCAAATGCCTCCGATTTCAGGCTGGGAAAGGTCGCAAAGATATACGAGCTCTATCAGAAGAAGCTTAAAAACAATAACGCCCTTGACTTTGACGATATCATCCTGCTGACCATCAAGCTCTTTCTGGACAACCCCCCCGTGCTCCAGTATTACCAGCACAAATTCAGGTATGTCCTCGTGGACGAATACCAGGACACGAACACCGCCCAATATACGCTCGTCAGCCTCCTGGCCCAGGGCTACAGGAACCTCTGCGTGGTGGGCGACGATGATCAGTGTATTGTTGAAGGATCTGGTATTCATACTCCGGATGGAGTGTATAATATCGAACACATAAAGGAAGGACAGGAAATCCTGTCTGCTGCTGGTCATGGTAAGACAATGACAGGTTTGGCTGATAAGGTGCTGGTAAAAAATTATCAGGGCACTATCGTAAAGGTTATTACAAAAACCGGTAAGGTAATTCGTGGAACGCCTAACCATATAGGTTTTGCCCGAATTAATGCACAGCCGGGTGTTTATTATATTTATTTGATGTATAAAAAAGATTTGGGTTACCGTATTGGTCAGACACAGGGTGTAAGG
>JAEZJL010000044.1 GCA_023415815.1 Bacillota bacterium
TGGCTTTCCCGAGCTGAGCCGCTCACACAGGGAGAAGATAGCCGGTTCCCGCAGGGTTTCGGTGCCGGGCTGCTATGCCACGGGCTTCAATGCGATACTGTATCCGCTGGTGAGCAGCGGCATAGTGCCGCCGGATTACCCGGTCACGTGCCATGCGGTCTCAGGGTACAGCGGAGGCGGCAAAAAGCTGATTGATAAGTATGAAGGCGGAAAGGCCGATAAGAAGTCGATTGAAAGCCCTGCTTTTTATTCACTGGGATTAAAGCACAAGCATATCCCCGAAATGCTGAAGGTCAGCGGCCTCAGCAGGGCTCCGCTATTCACTCCCATCGTAAGCGGCTTTTATCAGGGGATGACGGTTGCGGTGCCTCTGTATCCGCAGCTGTTGACGAAAAGCTTCTCCGTTGAAGGGATTTATAATTTTTTTGCCGAATATTACGAAGGCCTGCGCTTTATCAGGGTTATACCTCCGAACGCCGAGGGATACCTGGATAACGGCTACCTGCCCGCAACGGGGTGCAACGGCACGAATATGCTGGAGCTGTTCGTATTCGGCAGCAGCGACCACCTGCTGCTGATCTCGAGGCTTGACAATCTGGGCAAAGGCGCATCCGGAGCGGCGGTCCAGAATATGAACATAATGCTTGGACTGGACGAAGGGGAAGGGCTCTAAGGAGAGGGGAGATATATAAATGGAAGCATTGATTAAGAAGGCGGAAATACTCATCGAGGCTCTGCCATATATACAGAAGCTCAGCGGCAAGACAGTAGTGATAAAATACGGCGGCAACGCAATGATCAACGATGAACTGAAAAACTCGGTGATGGAGGACATCACGCTGCTGAAATACATAGGCATGAACCCTGTGGTCGTACACGGCGGCGGACCCGACATAAACAGGACTCTGGATAAGCTGGATATCAAAAGCCAGTTTGTAAACGGGCTGAGAGTGACCGACGGCGAAACGATGGAAGTCGCACAAATGGTGCTGGTGGGCAAAACAAACAAGGAAATTGTGTCGCTGCTCAACCAGAAGGGCGGCAAGGCCATAGGCCTGTGCGGCATTGACGGCAATCTTATCGAATGCGAGCAATACAAGCCTGTTGTGGACGGTGCCGAAAAGGACATAGGCTATGTCGGCAAAATCACGAAAATCAATTCAAAGGTCCTGGACCTTATTGCCAGGGACGAATACATACCGGTTGTGGCGCCCATCGGTATCGGCAGGGACGGCCACAGCTACAACATAAATGCGGATACGGTTGCAGGCGAGATCGCCGCGGCGCTCAAAGCCGAAAAGCTGATATTGCTGACCGACGTCGAGGGCGTTAAAATGTCCAAGGACAGCAATGAAATACTTTATGCCCTCACGGCAGGCGAAGTGCACGATCTCATTGAAAAAAAGGTTATCAACGGCGGCATGATTCCCAAAGTGCTCGGCTGCCTTGAGGCTATAGACAGGGGCGTCGGCCGGACGCACATCATCGACGGCAGGATCCCGCACTGCATTCTGCTTGAGATTTTCACCTACAAGGGCATCGGCACAATGATAATGAAGGAAAAGGTGCTCTACCACAGCAATGAGCAGCTGTAAATGCAATGTATATTTTCTCAGGAGGCCTTTATTTCCTTATTTGCTGCGAAAGGCAGTTTTGGTTTGATCCAAAACTGCCTTTCCGCTTATAAACCCGACTTTTTGTCCCGAGGGGACGGAAAGCAGAGTGCGTATCTCCGATCTCCCTGTCGTTTCCATATATTTCCTGGCTACCGCTTTTTTATTTATACAGGCCGTAGAGCATCCGGGCCATTTCAGCCCTGCTGGCAGTACCCTGAGGGTTGATGCTCCCGCCGCTTCCGCTGATTTTGCCCGATTCCACAAGCGACGCCACCGCTTTCTTTGCCCAGACGGCAATCCGGTCCGAATCCGTAAAATCCGCCGGTGATTTCCCCGACGTACCGTCCGGGAGCTCTCCCAGCAGCTCTAAAGCATTATACAATAAAGTGAACATTTCCTGCCGCGTGATTCGATCGTTTGGGGCAAAGCGGTTATTCCCCACGCCGCTTGTAATATTAAGACGTTTTGCCGCCGCCAGATAGCCTGTATAATAGGTCCCGCCCGCGTCCGAAAAGTTGTCGGAGGGCTTCTCATCCGCCTGCAGGCCATATGCGCGCATCAGCATGACCATAAACTGGCCTCTTGTCAGCACGGCGTCCGGACTGAACCTGTTTCCGCCCGTTCCCGATGTGATGCCGCGGGCAGCGAGGAAGGTTACCGCCTGATAATACCATGCGTCTGACTTGACATCCGCGAAGGTCACTTTATGATATGCCACGGCATATTTCGAAAAGTGTGATGTTGTGAAATCGACCGTCCCGGTCTGCACATTGTAAACACCCCTCACCGGTTGTGCTGTTTTGCTGATGTCGTCGATGTAATAAACTACAACGGCATTTTCGTCCTCCCCGGGCTGAAGCGTGTAGGGAATGCTGATGCTCGCGCTTCCTCCCCCGAAGCTTGAGATCCGGCTGTCTCCCGCGGTAAGCTTAAAGTCATACACGGGCCGGTCTCCAACGATTTCGCGAATGCCGGCGTCCAGCGGGGACGCGTCAACTTTTTCAATTTCTATGGTGATATTGCCCGGCGCTCCGGCAGCGCTGATGTTTCCGGCAGCGACGCTGTCAAAGGTGATCGAACCGATCCCCGTAGTGACCCTGAAATCGGCGTTTGTTTCCCTGGCCATTTTGTCAAACAGCCCCCTTGAAACCGTTACCTCAGCGGAGCTGGCCTGTGACGCAGCTTCCACACGGATTTCAATGACAGCTTTTTTGCCCGCTGCTTCGGCGATCCTGGCACTCTCAACGATACCTGCGCCGGCCGCATCCGTAATCGTTGCGGTTATCCTGCCCGCCGGCGAGACTGCCGCTGTCACCGACAGCCGGGCGGTCGTGGTGTTCCCCGAAGTCGTTACCGTGGCGCCCGCCGCATTGTCCTGCGTATTTTTAGGGTTGCCGTTTCCGCTGCCGGTGTCGTTTGGGTTGGAATCGGCAATCCACCTGGCATACAGCGTAATGTTTTCCACGCCCATGGTCAGTGCGGCCCCTTCTGTATATACCCTGCCGCTTCCGTCAGGCTCCGTCGTCCAGCCGGTAAACCCGTAACCGGTTTTTACAAGGCCGTTTGTATTGCCGAGAACCGTCGCCGATTCATTTTGCTGATAGCTTTTTGCGTCCAGGGGCACTGACCCGCCTGTGTTTCCGTTTCCATTATAGATCACATGGAAGGAAACCACGCCGTTCACGATTGTGCCGTCCTGCGCCGCCAGCGAGCCGTCGCGGGTATTCACGTAAACCGCATAATCGGAAAGCTCCTCCAATGCTCCGGTAGTGACGGAAGCGGCCAGGTATCCGCCCCCGTCTGCCGCTGCCTGGCCCATTGCCGTAATGTGGTCTTCCTTTGTGTTTACCACCCGGACGAGATAAGTCTCTCCGGCTGTAAAGCCTTCTCCCGCCACCGCTACGACGCCGCCCGCATATGAGGCGTCGGCAGATGCCGATACCGCCGCCGCTGAACCCGGGAACAGCAATAGGCAAATCAATACGGCCAGCGTGAATGATACTATTCGCCTGTTCATGCTTTTCCTCCTCTGCCCGGCTTAGTGAGTGCTGACATAGGTATGCACCCGGGCATTAATATTTTCGCCGGCAAGATCCGGCATGGCGCTTACAAGCCAGACTTCGACCCTTGTCCCCGATTTTTGATACGATACGGCGGCCGTCCGGTCCGTGGCGGAGATCATGACCACCGAGACCTTTGCGCCGATCCCCGTCCCATCGGTAAATTGCACCACAAGGTACCGGCCTGACAAATCTCCCCTCCCGGAGATACCGATTTCTCTCACAAAACCTGCTCCGCCGGCGGTTTCCTCTCCGACCGTAAGGGTATATCCCGTATATTCCGGAACGGTTACATCTGTCGGCTCGCTTGCAAGATACCCCGGCCTGGCCGCATACCTGACCTTGTAGAGACCGGGCGCCAGCCCGGCAATCTCCGTACCTGCCGCTCTGATCCAGTCTGTGTCCGAAGAGCGCCTGTATTCCATATCCGCAGTTGTGCCCGTGATTTTACCGTCATTGTTCGAGTCCGCAGTCGGAGCTATCCCCGCAAGACCGCTGGGCGCGTCCTGCTCCTGCCCGCCGGTCGGTACGGAATAGGCGATGCGGATAGAGGGTACCATCGTCGGCTCGCCTTCATAGGCTTCTGCCGTTCTGTTTCCGCTCCCGGTCAGTATGAAGCTGATGGAATTTCCGGAAGCCCAGCCGTCCTTATCCACGATTCCCTGCACCAGGGAGGAGAGGTCCGGGGTCCGTTCTTTTTCGCCGTCTTCATGTTCGACTGTCCAGAGGTCGTCGGGATTATTTGTATACCATTTTACACCGGCAGCTGTTTTAGTTCGCGAGGATATGTTTCCCGCTGTGTTTGCAAAGGCAGCCGAATTGGCGGCATCTTCCGCATAGATATTGATGTCCAGAGGGTTTGCGCTCTTATTCGGCTCGTCGACGGTAAATTGGATGTATGCATTTTCAATGACAGCCCCTTTTGGAAGCTTGAGATCTGCAAAACGGACCCCTACAAGCTGGGCTTTTTTATCTGTATCGGTCGGCTTTTCCCATCCTATTTCCAGATCGGTGCTGTCATAGTCGATGCTGCCGTCCGAAATCCACTCTTCCATGTCGTCAGCGGCCGTCTTGACCTTTGACACGATCACCCCGACCAGGACATCGACGATGATTGGATTGCTTGAGATGGTTTGTCCGTCCTTCCGAACCTCGGCCCACACACTGATGCTCCTGTCGGTTTCGGGACGGTTCCGGAGGGTCGTGGTTCCATCGGGAGCGATCGACAGAATACCGGAAGGATCCGTCAGATAGGTCACCGTCGCTCCGGAAAGGTCTACGTCATTGTCTACGGCGTCTTTGGCCGATAAACTTAACTTGAGGCTTTCAGAGGGGGCGCCGGTCAGAGTGTTTCCGTCCGCCGAAAGCGTAACCCTTGAAATGCCCGAAACCTGGCCCTTGTATATGGTGTAAGTATCCAACTCCGCCCCGGTATCGGCACGGTAGGTGGAAATACGGAAGGTGTTCTCCGTAACCTCTATATTGGAATAAGTGGGGGTACGAAGCTGCTGGCGCACCGCCGCGTAAGTCTCCGGCACGGCCTGCAGGTCATAATATTTGCTGCCGCTTGCTGAGTTTGCGGTTATGTATAGCGTACCGTCAGGATTTATAACCCTGCCTTCAGCATCTACTGTCTGATTTTCCTGGGGTACTCCGCCCTTCATCTGGTAAGAACGTGTGTAGCAGTGGTCATGCCCTGCCAGCGCTATATCGATGCCATACTCGTCGAAGACCGGGTATAGAGCGTTTCTCAGATCCGCGATGGCGCTTTCAACGGAATGGCTTGCGGAGCTGTATATGGAATGGTGGAACATGACCACCTTCCATTTGATATCCTTGTTGCTGTTTGCCGCAATCGCCTGTCCTATAAACGTCTTGTGGGACTGGGCGCTTGTGTTGTTTGTATTGAGCACCATATACAGCGTATTACCGTATGTGAACCAGTTGTCCCCGCCCGCCTGGGTAAGGCCGTATGAGGTCGACTCGTTCGGAAGGTTAAATGCAAAATGATAAAACAGGTTATTGTCATGGTTTCCTATCGTCGGCGCAAGCGGCATCCCGGCAAGCTCGGGGGGACTGAAGAAGCCCAGATACTGCTGGTCGGAATCCGCGGTGTCGACCTGGTCGCCGGCGCTCAGGATAAAGCTCGTGTCACCGAACTTATCCAGCGCCTTTGTAACGGTGTTTGACCAGGAGATCGCATCGTTATTATTATTTCCGCTGGCCCCGATCTGCGGGTCGCCTACAAAAATAGCGCTGTAGCTTCCGGGGTCCCGCGTGCTAAAGGTGTACACTTTCGTATAGCGGGTACCGTCGCCTACGCGGTAGGCATACTTCGTGGAGGGCTCAAGCCCTGTAACCGCCGCTTTGTTGGAATAGATGTCGGATGACAGGGAAATGCCGCTCCCCGTGGACACCTGAGCGGTTTCGGGGAAGATATACTTATTGATCATATCGGAGGCTTTGGCGATTTGCACCACGCTGGCCGCGCCCCCCTCGGCGGTGACCCAGCTGAAATTCATGCCGGTCTCGTCTGCTCCCGGCTGCATTGTGATAAAATAGGGCGTGATGTCTCCCGAATTGAGGGATACAAGCGCTGCTTTGGCCGCAATGATTGAAATTCTGGCGTTGTCGACCTCGGACTGCGTCGCCGTTTGGTTGGATTCGGCTGCGATTCCCGCCGTTATGGCGGACTCGTAAGCGCTCCAGCTCTCCGCAGTATAATCCGATTCGTCCAGGACGAATACCGGATTTGCGTGATTCTGCCCGATCTCCCCGTTCAGTGTGCTTCTGAGCTGGGAATAGTTGGTCTGCGTCCCGCCGGAATAGTCGGCGTCCTTGTAAATCGTGTACGTGTCGATAACAATCCCAGTATCCACGCGGTAGGTCGTGATCGCAAAGGTGTGCTCCGTAATCTCTATATTGGAGTAAGTGGGGACTTTCTCCTGCCAGCGCACCGCGGCGTAAGCCGTGTCAAAATTTTTGAAATCGTAGTATTTACTGCCGCTTGCGGAGTTTGCGGTGATGTACAGAGTTCCGGTCGGATTTATGACCCTGCCTCCGGAATCGTAGGACTGGTTGAGCTGAGCCTCTCCGCCCTTCATCTGGTAGGAGCGGGTGTAGCAGTGGTCATGCCCTGCCAGCACTGCGTCGATGCCGTACTTGTCAAAAACCGGATAGAGGTCCGCCCTTCGGGAAAGGATGTCTGAATCGTCCGAATGTGAGGCGGAGCTGTAAATCGAGTGATGGAACATGACCACCTTCCATTGAATATCCTTTCCGCTGTTGGCCAAAATCGCCTGCCCGATGAAGGCATCGTGCGATGTGGCGCTTTGATTGTTGGAATTCAGCACCATGTACAGGGTGTTTCCGTATGTGAACCAGTAATCTCCGCCCGCGGAGGTGGTCCCGTACTGTCCGGACTCGTTGGGTGAATTGTAATGGCGGGAATAAAGCGCATTATTGTCATGGTTTCCGATGGTTGGGACGAGCGGTACCGACTTGAGCTCCGGGGGACTGAAGAACCCCTCGTACTGGGGTTCTGAGGTCGAGGTTTCCACCTGGTCGCCCGCGCTTAAAATAAAACGCGTATCGCTGAAGGCTTCAAGTGATTTGGCAACCGTGTTTACCCAACCCGCCGTGTCGCCGGCGGTGTTCCCGCTCGACCCGATCTGCGGGTCTCCCATTAAAAGGACGCTGTAACCTCCGGTATCCCCTGTCTCAAAGCTATAGATTTCGCTGTAATTGGTCCCGTCGCTCAAACGGTATACATATTCTGTCGAAGGCTCGAGCCCCGTTACGCTGACTTCGTTTGAATTGCTCTCGGCAGACACGGGAGTGACTGTGCCCTCGAACACGACCGGAGGATTCGGGAAAACACCCCCGACCATATCGGCCTTTATCGCCAGCTGCACGGCGCAAGAGGTCGTTGTTGAAGCTGAGTACCAGCAGAAGTTCATGCCGCTTTCGTCCGTGCCGGGCTGCAGGGTGATGTCCGAAAACTCAGATGAAAGTGCCATCTGCGCCATTGGCACTATAGGCGCCTCTTCTGCCCCTTCCTCGTTTGCTGCCTGGGCGGGTATCGGGAACATTCCCAAAACAACGACCAGCGACAGCAAAAGACATAGAATCCTGTTCACGCTATATTTCATGTCGGCGCCTCCTTAAAAATTGATTTGCCTAATAATACCTTAGTCGTATTATTTCTGCCCGCATGCCGCGGTAAAATATTGATTAAGGTTACGTAAAAAGATGTCCGCACCCGACAGTCACGGACATCCTGCATTTGTTTTCTCTATTGTCTGGATTGACGCCCCTGCCTGACAAGTATATTTGCAGTTATGACGGCGGTAAGAGGGACCGTCAGTATCAGTCCCAGGCTTCCGGACAGCGCCTGGGCGATTTCTATTGCGATCATGTTCATGTTTAAAAGCTGGTTGTACTGGATCGAATATGAATATAGCAGGATAATCAGATTGAGCGCCGTCCCGGTAAATACCAAAATCAGCGTGTTTGACATGGTCCCTATCATATCTTTTCCCACGTTCATGCCCGTTTGGAACAAAGCCGCGGTTTTAAGCCCGGGCAGGTTTTTGTGTATTTCATTGATTGCCGATACGATGGATATTGCCGTATCCATCACAGCACCGAGAGCGGAAATCAAGATCCCGGAAAACAAAAGATCTTTGACCTTAAGTCCCGTGGTCTGCCCAATCAGAAGAAGACTTTCAGCCTCCTCCGTGTGATACCCCGATATGTGCATCATCTCTCCGAACAGGTATAGGATGATTCCCGAAAGGACAACCCCGCAGCTTGTGCCCAGTATTGCACAGAGGCTTTTCGGGCCCGGTCCGTGGATAAAGAGCATCGTGGCCGCCGTCACCATAACGACGAGGCCGATAGCCGCCCAGACGGGAGAAAAACCTCTGACAACGAGCGGGAGGAAAACCAGAAACACGCAGACCATCGTATAGATCAGGCTGAATCCGGACAGCGCGCCCTTTTTGCCGCCGACCAATATCAGCGCGACAAAGAAGAGCAGCCCCATTAAAAAGATATAAGGGGTGCGGTAATAGTTGTAGACCCGTACCTGATATTCCCCTGAATCCAGGGCGTCCACAATCACGACCAGCTTTTGCCCGGCTTTTGCAACCACGCTGTTGTATGTACTGAGCGAGTTGGTGACCGTGACCGTTGCGCCTTTGTGCTCTCCCGTCAAAAGCTCGGTCTTCAGGACCTGGGTTCCAACCGGGATGCCCTTCTGGTGTTCGCTGTCTTGTAAGGATTCTTCGGTTACCTCGAGCACCTTTCCGATCTCATAGTCTGTCGTGGCGCCGGTCATTCCGGTTGAATATTTATTATATTTGATATTGTTTATAAAAAATATGATCAATGCCGTGACGATGATAATAGCAATTGCAATCGGTATTGTCATGTTAATCTTGTTTGCCTGTCTTTTCTTCTTTTTCATTATAATCTGTACCGCCGCAAATAAGGATGTATTCAATTTTACTGTGCCTGCATTTTATTTCTATCAGGAGAAGGTTAAATAAACGTAAAGTTTACGAAACACGATTGTACAAATCTGCGGCATTTCATTTATCTGAAGACTTTCCGTGTTGTCTTAACCTTCTGTTTATTGACAATAAACATTTGTTGTAAAGGATTAACATCAATTGACGATATAGATGTGTGGGGAAAATAAGGTGTGGGGACACATCTCTGCGGGAAGCAAGGTCTTTGTAGCTGAGATATGTCCCGCATTTGAATTATCCGAGGACTATTCCCGGTTATGGGGGCAGGGCTTGCGGCGGAGTATGGCCTGTTTTTGAATCTATCTGTGGATCATCCTCGGTTATGGAGCAGGGCTTGTTGCAGGATATGTCCCGCATTTGAATTATCGGGATTATTTCGGCTATGAAGCGGGACTTGCAGCGAAATGTGTCCTGTATCTGGGTTTGTCCGGAGACTGATTTTTGCAGCTGGAAGGAGATGATTTTCCTGAACGTGGAGGCTGTTTCGGTGATACTGAAGGAAGGCGCGCTGGTCGGCACGAGGCTTGACAACAGCCCGTCCTGGTGCGGCAATATCGTATATAAAAGCGAGGGGCGCACCGTATATGTGGCCCTTGTGGACAGGTATCTGGCCGACGCTATAGCGCCCGGCAGGATTATATCCATAAAATACGTCAATGAGTATTTCATCTATGTTTTCGAAGGTGCGGTAATCAAGATAAACGCGGAATATCCGGGATATGCGGCCATACGCATAACCTCGGCCGAAGAAGTGATAAACAGCCGGCTGTCCCCCAGGTATGACGTACATCTGGCCGCAAGCTTGAAGCCCGTATGGGACAGCGATTCCTATTTCACCACCGTAACCGACATTTCCTTCGGCGGTATAGCCTTCATATGCGGTAACAGGTTTGATTACAACGAGGAGCTGGATGTCGATATCAACCTGTACGGCAATCAGATTATAAATGCCAGGGGCAAGATCATCCGAAAAAGCATAAAAAATAAAACAGCGGAATACAGTATGCAGTTTTCCAATATGGACGAACTGAGCTACAAAACGCTTTCACTATTCTTTTCCAGGCTTGAGGAAGAGGCAGACGCCATGTACAGGCGCTTCCTGAGCGATATCAAGGGAAGGTCAGTTCATTTCACCCTGTAATCATCTCCTCTTTGGTGCGATACATTAAAATAGTATTGCATTTTTATGCATTGATGTGTATAATTATGAATATTATACTTATTGTACGGTTATTGGGGAGGTACTGCGATGAAGCTTCAGGAAATCATCGACATGGATAAAAAATATTACATGAATACCTTCGGCGACAGGACTCCGGTGTGTTTCCAGTATGGAAAGGGAGTGAACCTCTGGGATACCGAGGGAAAAAAATATACGGATTTCTATGGGGGCATAGCCGTAAACGCGCTGGGCCATGCGCATCCCGCCCTTGTGGAGGCGATAAGGTCGCAGGCGGAAAAGCTCATACACTGCTCAAGCATATATTATATTGAAACGCAGGCCGTACTGGCAAAGCTGCTTGCCGAAAATTCCTGCGCCGACAGAATCTTCTTTGCAAACAGCGGGGCCGAAGCCAATGAAGGGGCCATCAAGCTTGCGAGGATATACTTTAAAAAGAAAAACCTTCCGGAAAAGTATGAGATCATCACGCTGAAAAATTCCTTTCACGGCAGGACGCTTACAACACTGGCGGCCACCGGCCAGGAAAAATTCCACAAGCCGTTTGCGCCGCTGATTCCCGGCTTTAAATATGCGCCGCTGAACGATATGGAAGCGCTGGAGGAAGCGGTCGGAAGCGCTACGTGCGCGGTGATGATGGAGCCAATCCAGGGCGAAAGCGGCGTGAATCCGGCCGAAATGGAATATGTAAGGGCCGTCAGGAGGCTTTGCGACGAAAAAGGCATCCTTCTGATATTCGACGAGATCCAAACGGGCATGGGAAGGACGGGAAAGCTGTTCGGCTACCAGCAATACGGCGTGGAGCCCGACATCTTCACCCTTGCCAAAGCGCTTGCGGGCGGCGTCCCCATCGGCGCCCTCTGTGCAAAGGAAGCGGTTGCAAAGGCTTTCGAGCCCGGAGACCACGGCTCCACCTTCGGCGGGAATCCGCTGGCCTGCGCCGCGGGCATAGCAGTCCTGCAAACCATGCTCGGCGACAGGCTGCCTGAGAACGCCGAGAAGACGGGTGCGTATTTGAAAAGCAGGTTGAAAAAGCTTGCCGAAAAGAGTAACATAATTTCAGAAATCAGGGGCATGGGTCTTATGATAGGCATACAGCTTTCGAAGCCCTGCGCCGCCCAAATAAAATCGAAGCTGATGGAAAAGGGCTTCCTTGTAGGCAATGTCGGGGACAGCATAATAAGGCTTCTCCCTCCCCTCATTATCGGCGTGGAGGAAATAGACATGCTGGCCGGAGCATTTGAAGCAGTACTGGCAGAATAATCATTAATTAACGAGGAAGGACAGACAGGATGAGAGCCGTATTGGTTTTGGAGGACGGGACCTATTTCCCGGGCGAGGCCTTCGGACAGAAGGGCGAAACTGCGGGAGAGGTGGTTTTCAATACATGCATGACCGGGTACCAGGAAATATCGACGGACCCTTCATATAACGGACAGATCGTGACTATGACCTACCCGCTGATAGGCAATTACGGCTTCAACGGGCAGGACTGCGAGTCTTACAAGACCCATGTCCAGGGCTTTGTAGTGAAGGAATTGTGCGATTCCCCCAACAACTGGAGGAACACGATAAATCCCGACGACTATTTCAGGGAGAACAACATCGTCGGTATAAAAGGCATAGACACAAGGGCGCTCACGCAGCACATCCGCAGTTTTGGAAGCATGTACGGCATTATATCCACCGAATGCGGCAACGTCGACATGCTTCTAGACAGGCTGAAGGGCAAAAAGAACGAGCAGCGCAGCCTCGTAATGGAGGTAACTACGAAAAATACGGTCAAAAAGCCCGGGAAAGGCAAAACCGTGGCTCTTCTCGACTTCGGAGTTAAGTACAATATCATTCGTTCACTTGAAAAAAGGGATTGCAGTATTTTCATTCTTCCAGCGGATTCAAGCGCAGACGAAATCATGGCCTGCAAGCCCGACGGGATATTGCTGTCAAACGGCCCCGGCGACCCCAAGGACCTTCCGGGCGTAAAAGCGGTCATACAGGAGCTGCTGGGGAAGAAGCCGATGCTGGGTATTTGCCTCGGCCACCAGCTGCTCGGGCTGGCACTGGGCGGAAATACCTACAAGCTCAAGTTCGGGCATCACGGCGGAAACCATCCGGTCAAGGACCTTATCACGGGCAGATGCTACATCACCTCGCAAAACCACAATTACGCCCTTGAGAAGGATTTCAGCCCGGATGCCGATATAACGCATTACAATGTAAACGACGGTACGGTCGAAGGCTTCAGGCACAGGCATATGCCAATACTGAGCGTGCAGTACCATCCCGAAGCGGCCCCCGGCCCTCAGGATTCAGCCTACCTTTTTGACGAATTTATTAAAATGATGGAATAAAAGCAGCACCAGTATCCCGGCAGAGGAGCCTCCCGTGATCGAAAAGCGGGATGCTGAGTCAGCGGGGAAAACAGCTTCGGCTCCGGAAATCGGAGCTTCGGGCAGCGGGATAATTCTCTCGCCGGCTTCTGAAATGTGTCTCATATCATTGGAGGGGCAGTATGCCAAAAAGAAATGACATCAAAAAAGTACTTGTTATAGGCTCCGGGCCGATTGTCATCGGTCAGGCCGCTGAATTTGATTATTCGGGCACGCAGGCCTGCAAATCCCTCAAGGAGGAAGGCGTCGAGGTGGTGCTCGTCAACAGCAACCCGGCCACGATAATGACCGACGGCGACACCGCCGATAAGATATACATCGAGCCTATAACGCTGGATTTTGTAAAAAAGATCATACGCAGGGAAAATCCTGACGGCCTTCTGCCCTCGCTTGGCGGCCAGACGGGCCTCAACATGGCCGTACAGCTGGCTGAGGACGGTATCCTGGAGGAAATGGGCATAGAGCTTCTCGGCACATCCCTCCAGTCAATCAAAAAGGCCGAGGACAGGGAGCTTTTCAAGAAAACCATGCAGGAAATCGGCGAAAAGGTCCCCTACAGCACGATTGTAAACACCCTTGAGGACGCGGTCGAATTCGCCGGCAGGAACGGCTTCCCCATCATCATCCGGCCCGCTTACACGCTCGGAGGTTCGGGCGGCGGCATAGCGGAAAACATGGAGGAATTCCGGTATATCTGCGGCAAGGGCCTGAAGCTCAGCCTCATAAACCAGGTCTTGCTGGAGCAGAGCGTAGCCGGCTGGAAGGAAATCGAGTACGAGGTAATGCGGGACGGGGCTGACAACTGCATCATCATATGCAACATGGAAAACTTCGACCCGGTCGGCGTGCATACCGGCGACAGCATCGTCGTCGCCCCCAGCCAGACCCTTTCGGATAACGAATACCAGATGCTGCGCTCCGCCTCGATAAAAATAATACGGGCGCTTGAGATAAAAGGCGGCTGCAACATACAGTTCGCATTGAATCCTGAAAGCTACGAATATGTGGTCATAGAAGTCAATCCCAGGGTCAGCCGTTCGAGCGCCCTGGCTTCAAAGGCCACGGGCTATCCTATCGCAAGGGTTGCCGCCAAGATAGCCATAGGCCTTAATTTGGATGAGATAAGAAATTCCGTCACGCGCAATACGTTCGCCTGCTTCGAGCCCTCGCTGGACTATGTGGTTACCAAGGTGCCGAGATGGCCCTTCGACAAATTCACCATGGCCGACAGGTCGCTCGGCACCCAGATGAAGGCGACCGGAGAGGTCATGGCCATAGGCAGGACCTTCGAGGAATCCCTTTTGAAGGCCATCGATTCGCTGGATATAAAGCTGAATTATCAGCTCGGCCTTAAGCTGTTCGACAACAAATCCAGGGACGAGCTGATGGATTCCATCAGGCATCCCAGGGACGAGCGCATTTTCGCGATATTCAAGGCCCTGCAAAAGGGCGTGAGCGTGGAAGAAATAGTGGAACTGACCAGAATAGACAGCTTCTTTATAAACAAGCTGAACAAGATAGTCAAGCTGGCCGAGGAGATCACGAACGCCGGTATCGCCTGGCTGGACTATGACCTGTACATCAGGGCCAAAAAAATCGGCTTCGGCGATTCATATATCGCCAACCTTTTGAACGTGCCGCTGGATACGGTGCTCGAGCTGAGGGACAAATATCCCATAAAGCCGGTCTATAAGATAGTCGACACCTGCGCAGGCGAATTCGAGGCCGTTACCCCATACTATTACTCAACATACGAGGAGCGGGACGACGTCATTGTCACCCCGAACAAAAAAGTCCTGGTCATAGGCTCGGGTCCGATAAGGATAGGCCAGGGGATCGAATTCGACTACTGCAGCGTCCATTCGGTAAGAACGCTCCGGGAGCTCGGCATCGAATCCATCATCATCAACAACAACCCAGAAACCGTCAGCACGGATTTCGACACCTCCGACAAGCTGTATTTCGAACCGCTTACAAAGGAATGCGTGCTGGACATTATCAAAAAGGAAAAGCCGATCGGCATCATTGTCCAGTTCGGAGGCCAGACTGCGATCAATCTGGCCGAGACCCTGCACAGGGAGGGCGTTAAAATCCTCGGCACATCTGTAAAAAGCATCGACGTAGCTGAGGACAGGGACAAATTCCTCAAGCTGCTCGAGGAGCTTAAAATACCCATACCGGAAGGCAGCACCGCCTTATCCGTGAAGCAGGCGAAGGCCATTGCCAACCGCATAGGCTATCCCGTGCTTGTAAGGCCGTCATATGTGCTGGGCGGCAGGGCGATGGAGATAGTGTACAACGACGAAGCGCTCTCCGAATATATGGATATGGCCGTCGATCTGTCGGCAAAGCACCCGGTGCTTATAGACAAGTATATCTCCGGCAAGGAGGTTGAGGTCGACGGTATCTGCGACGGTAGCGAGGTGCTCATACCGGGCATCATGGAGCATGTGGAGCGTGCAGGGGTCCATTCCGGCGACAGCATTGCGATTTATCCGCCCCGGACGCTGTCCAAGGCGGTCAAGGATACCATTGTGGACTATACCGTCAGGCTTGCGAAAGCGCTGAAGACGGTCGGACTTTTTAATATACAGTTCGTACTGGATAAAAACGACAAGGTCTATGTAATAGAAGTAAATCCGCGCGCCAGCCGCACCATACCCATCATGAGCAAAATAACCGGCATACCCATGGTCAATGTAGCCACCCGGCTCATTATGGGAGAGACCCTGGAAGGCCTCGGCTATAAGCCCGGCCTTGCAGAGGAAGCCGGCTTCATCGCGGTCAAGGCGCCGGTCTTTTCCTTCTCCAAGCTGACCACGGTCGATACCTTTTTAGGACCCGAAATGAAATCCACGGGAGAGGTCATGGGCGTGGACAGGAATTATCACGGGGCCCTGTACAAGGCTTTGCTGGCGTCGGGCCTATCCATACCGTCGGGCGGCAATGTGCTGCTGTCTGTTGCCGACAGGGACAAGGAGGAGTGCATAACGCTGTCCGGAAAACTGCTGGAGCTTGGCTTTAAGCTGATGGCGTCGGAAGACACCTGCAGCTACCTGAAGGAAGCCGGTATACCGGTCCAATGCGTTCCGAACGACGATATCCTCGAATATATAAAAGGCGACAAGGTGACCCTTGTCATAAATACGCCGACAAAAGGAAAAATCCCAGCCAGGCTGGGCTTCCTGCTCAGAAGGACCGCCATGGAATACAACACTCCGTGCATAACCTCGCTGGACACTACAAATGCAGTGCTCCAGGTCCTCCAGCATATGATAAGCAAGAAGGATACCGATATATACGCGCTCGACGAATACTCAATACAGCCGGGGAAGCGCAGCTAAGCCAATAATTTTCGGAGGTCGATTATGAAACATCTTATAAGCCTGTTCGACATCACGCCTGAAGATGCAGAGGAAATATTCAAGCTTTCGCTCAAGCTTAAAAAGGAGCTGAGGGAAGGGACGCAGCACCACATTCTCAAGGGCAAGACCCTTGGAATGATCTTTTCCAAATCCTCAACCCGTACCAGGGTCTCCTTTGAGGTCGGCATGTATCAGCTCGGGGGCTGTCCGCTGTTCCTGAGCTCCAGCGATATACAGCTTGGCCGCGGTGAAACGATATACGACACCGCCCAGGTCCTGTCAAGGTATATCAACGGTATAATGATAAGGACCTTTAAGCACAGCGATGTGGAGGACCTGGCAAAATACGGGAGCATTCCGGTCATAAACGGCCTTACGGACCTAATGCATCCCTGCCAGATACTGGCCGATCTGTTTACGATACTGGAAGTCAAGGGAAGGCTGAAGGGCTTGAAGATGGCCTATGTCGGCGACGGAAACAACGTCGCAAATTCGCTGCTGCACGGCTGCGCCAAGGTGGGCATGGACATAAGCGTCGCCACTCCCGCAGGATACGGCTGCGACGGGAGGATCATTGAAGAGGCCAAATCCGACGCCGTAAAATACGGCAGCACGGTGATTATAACCGAGGATCCGGTGGAGGCGGTCAGAAACGCGGATGTGGTTTATACGGATACCTGGGTCAGCATGGGCCAGGAAGCGGAAAAGGAAATGAGGCTTAAAGCCTTTATGCCGTATCAGGTAAACGGCAGGCTTTTTTCACAGGCCAGGGAAGACGCGGTTTTCCTACACTGCCTGCCTGCGTACAGGGGCCTGGAGGTATCGGAGGAAATAATCGACGGGCCGAGATCCCTCGTTTTCGAGGAAGCGGAAAACAGGCTGCACGTCCAAAAGGCAATTATGGCTATTCTAATGACGGACAGGTGATTTGAGTGAACTATTCCTTTATCATACGCAAGGCGGTCAGGGAGGATGCCACCGCCATCCAGGCAATTATGCAGGAGGCCTTTAAAAAATACATGTCGGATACGGGTCTGTCCGGCACCATGGAGGCCCTGGAAGAATCGATTTCCGATATTGAAAACGATATTGAGAGCAAGGAGGTATATATCGCCATAATAGACGACATCGCGGTCGGAACGGCAAGAGTGCAGATATTACCCGGAAATACCGCGTATATAAGCAGATTCGGCGTGATGCTCCAGTACCATAACATAGGTATAGGGAAATCGCTTATAAATCTTATTGATAAAATGCTTAAGGCAAAAAAAATTAAAAGCGTAAGTCTCCATACCGCTTCAAAGTATGGAGATCTGGTACGCTTTTATTACGGAAGAGGCTTCTATATTGATTCTACGACCAGAGACAGAGGTTATGTAAGGGCTCTTATGATAAAGGAATATACCTGATGCGGTTACATTGTCATGTATTCTTCGAAATCCAGGCCGTTGATTTTACAGAACTTCATGACCGACATGAGTATTTTCTTACCCCCGCCGACGCCTGTATTAAGATAGCGGTACAAATGTGAGGGGTCTACGCCCAGCTCCCTTGCGAAACGGTTATAGTTGCCGGCACAGTGAGAATTCATAAGGTCAAATACCTTTTGTCTGTTTACTTCCATAAACACAACGCTCCCTTCGGAGAATACAGGGATTCTCCCGAATATTTTTATTTGAAAATTACCCATGATAGACTAAATACAATATTACGCATTACGCGTATCAGTATTGAAAAATAAAAAGCACTTGCTACCAAATACTGCTTTAATAATTCAATATTAATACACTATTTGCGTATTGTCAATACATTATGCTGTAAATCAGTAAAAAATTTCTATAAAATTTGGACATTTACCAATAGCTGTTTTGTAAAACAGATTTTCAAAACAGATTCATTAACTCTGGTAATAATATTCATTATTTGATAAAATCAAAGTAGCAGGAATGCGGGTATATTGCCCGGATTTCATGCCGAAAGATGATACGGACCTGGAGATTCCCGGAATAGCCGTCAAGCAGGTTCTTAAAATCATTTTAGAGGTGGTAGAGTGGCAACCATTGGAGACAGGCTGAGATATCTCCTTCAGGAGCGCGGACAGGAGCAGAAGCAGTTTGCCGAAATGTTCGGCTTGAAGGTTTCTACACTGAACGGTTATGTTACAAACTACAGGACTCCTGATATCGAGCTTCAAAAAAGATTTGCCGATTACTTTGGCGTGACCGTGGATTACCTTATCGGTAGGACCGATGATTACAAGGGCATGGAAAAACAATTCAGGGGCTCCAATGTAGAGCTTCTGAGGGGCAGCATGACCTATGAAGAATTATCGGCCGGCATAATGTCAAAATTGGATTTCCCCACGGAATACAGCGACCTGTTCTCGGCGGAATACCTCGAGAACCTGGCTAAGGGAAAGGTTACGCCCACGCCGCAGAGGGTCTCCCTGCTGTCCACCTATGCCGAAGTAAGCCCGGATTTTTTCTATGTCGTCAATACGGCCTCCGACCTGATGGCTGAGAAGGAGACTTACAGGAAATCCCATAAAAACGCGCTCGCTTATCAGCTGACCGGCGAGGTGTACAATTTTGTCATGGATCCGCAAAACGAGAAATATATAAAGCTTGCAATAGACATCAAGTCCAAGGGCATCGATCCCTCCGATATCATTTCCTTTTCCCTCAAGTACAAATAAATCCGGCAGTCTCTTTATACAAAACTCGTGTAAATTAAAAAAGTTTGCTGCTCAAACCATTTAATTCTTTATAAAATCGGTCTTCTGTACGGCATCGGCGTCCCCTTTGGCGGACTTTTGCCCGAAGCCCTTTATAATCCTGCTTAACGATTTGTACACTATCAGCACGATAATCGAATTGATAACGGGCTTTATCAGGTTGAACGGAAGCAGGGCCGGAAGGATCATAGCCACTACCGTATCGTACGGGACCCCGTAAAAATTAACCGTAAAGAACAGGTTGGCCGGGATCATTACAAGCGCCATGCTCAGGGAACCGGCCAGCAGAGCGGCAACGGCTCCCTTCATGCTGTGGAAGCGCCTGTAGATCAAGCCTGCCACCAGTACAAAAGTGCCGGTTGCAAGCATATGCATAACAAAGCCTACCCATCCGTCTCCGGCGTCAAAAAACACTGCCTGCAAAAAAGCTACAATAAATGTCATGACTATGCCGGATACCGGGCCGAACATAAAGGTGCCGATAAGTATGGGCACATCGGCCGCCTCATACTTCAGGAAGGGCGCCGACGGTATGATCGGAAATCTCGTCACCGTAAGCAGGACGATGGACAAAGCACACAGCACGGCCATCCTTACCATTTTATTCACTTCTATTTTCATAAAAAAGCCTCCTATAAAAATTCCCCGGTTTATAATCCCAGGGAACTAAGGAAGCTTGCGCAAAAAATATCCTCTTCCATCCAGACTTTACTGTCGGCCCCGGAATCAAACCGGGTCTGCTTTCGCTCGCGGGCTAATGGCTTGCGCCATACTACCGCCGATCGGGAATTTCACCCTGCCCTGAAGATCATATTCGGTTTATGTTATAATCATAGCACCCTGTTAAATTTGTGTCAATAACAGGACAATCCCTTATGCTACTTTTTCATAGCTATTGCTTCTCTGGCTTTTGCGGCTATGTTCTGAGCCGTGAGGCCATATGCCTCCATTAAGAGCGAAGGCTTACCCGACTTTCCGAACTTGTCCTGCACCCCTACCCTTTTTACGGGGACCGGACAGTATTCCGACAGGACCTCCGTTACTGCGCTGCCAAGGCCGCCCAGAACGTTATGCTCCTCAGCCGTAACAACGGCTCCGGTTTCCTTCGCAGCTTTTACCAAGATATCCCTGTCAATGGGCTTGATTGTGTGTATATCGACCAATCTGGCGCTGATGCCCTCGGCCGCAAGCAGCTCCCTCGCCTCAAGCGCCGTATGGACCATGAGACCGGTAGCGACAATGGTAACGTCGCCGCCTTCCTTTACGGTGATCCCCTTGCCAAGCTCAAATTCATAAGAAGCCTCATCAAACAGCACCGGCACGCCGAGACGTCCGAGCCTCAGATAAACCGGGCCGTCATGCTCTATGGCCGCTTTTACGGCATGCCTTGTCTCAACAGCGTCACACGGGCTTATAACGGTCATGTTCGGTATCGAGCGCATGATCGCGATATCCTCTATCGCCTGGTGCGAGGCTCCGTCCTCACCGACGGTTATGCCGGCGTGGGTGGCCCCGATCTTCACATTGAGCTTCGCGTAGCATATTGAATTCCTGACCTGCTCACAGGCCCTTTCAGCCGCGAAGATAGCGAAGGTCGAAGCGAAAACCGTCTTGCCGCAGGTGGAAATCCCCGCAGCTACGGCCATCATGTTGCCTTCGGCGATACCCATATTAAAAAAACGCTCGGGATATTTTTTCTTGAATGTGTCCGTTTTGGTTGATTTTGATAAATCGGCATCCAGCACGATTATCCCGGGATTTCCTCCGAATTCCGCGAGCGCGCTGCCGTATGCCTCTCTCGTAGCTATGATCTGAGACATGTCACTCCACCTCCAGTTTGGCTATGAAAGCATCCAGTTCCGCTATGGCCTGGTCCCTCTGCTCCTTGTTCGGAGCCGAGCCGTGCCACCCCGCCGCGTTTTCCATAAAAGAGACTCCCTTCCCTTTTACGGTATCAGCCACTATCATCGAGGGAACTCCCTTGGACTTCTTTGCTTCCTCAAGGGCCTCAATGATCTGGACATAATCATGCCCGTTGATCTCTATGACCTTCCAGCCGAAAGCCCTGAATTTATCGGTGACCGCCTCCGGGGACATGACCTCCGATATCTTTCCGTCTATCTGAAGTCCGTTGTGGTCAAGGAATGCCGTAAGATTATCCAGCTTGTAATGAGCCGCGGCCATACAAGCCTCCCAGACCTGTCCCTCCTCTATCTCGCCGTCGCCCAGTATGGTATATACCCGGTAGCCCTTTTTATCCACCTTGCCTGCCATGGCCATTCCGACCGCAGCCGAAATTCCCTGTCCCAGGGAGCCGGTGGACATATCCACCCCGGGGACGTCCTTCATGCTGGGATGCCCTTGCAGGAAGCTGTCGATGCTCCTGAATTTCAGGAGCTCCTCCTTCGGGAAAAAGCCCTTCTCCGCCAGCACGGCGTACAAAGCCGGAGAGCAGTGGCCTTTTGACAGGACGAACCTGTCCCTGTCCTCCCACTTCGGATTGCCGGCGTCCACACGCATTTCATGGAAATACAGGACAGTCAGTATATCGGTGCAGGAGAGCGATCCGCCCGGATGACCGGAGGCTGCTGAAAATACTTCGTCGATTATATGCTTTCTTACCTGCGCGGCCTGCTTTTTAAATGCTGCAAGCTTAAGCTTGTCCATTGCTACAACCCCTTTTCCGTTGATTCTTTATTCAGTATACTATACTAGACATTAAATAGTCTATATTTTTTAAGGTTTTGAGGAAGAAGCAACTGTATTGCGCCCCATGTCCCGCTGTGGTAAAATTTATATAAACCAACTGTTCCGGATGTGTTTCAATTGATAAGCGAAGTAAATCATGCAGCAAAGGAAGGACAGTTGAGCATGGATGAAAAGAGCGAAAAAACATTGACTGCCGTTAAATATGTGCTGTTGGCAGCGGCTTCAGTTTTGACGGCGGCAAGGAATTCAGAGAGTCTATGGGCCATACTGGCGCTCTCAGGTTTGCTTTTATTATCCATGACCATACGCGGCGCCTTGATATACCCCGCCGGGAAATATAGGGCGGCGGGCATGCTTGCAGTCGCATTTGATATACTGTTTGCATATATCATGGGAAGCCTTGACGCCGGGTTCGGCTCGGAGTTGGTATACTTCGTAATCATCCTTGACGTTTCTTTATTTTATTCCACACCCATAAGCGCACTTACCGCCGCAGTTTGCTTTACGGCATTTGCAGCAGATTACGCAGCAGACCGGGCTATCCTTCCGGAAAACCTGCAGCAGTTTTCTTACCACTTATTGGCTTTTTCGGCCGTCTTCGCCGTCGCCCATGTTGTAAAATATGAAATCCGGCAGAGCAATAAACTGCGGAATACGATGTACGAATTGAAGGTAAGAACCAAGCAATTGGAAAATACATATCTTAAGCTGAAAAGCGCATCACAGGATCTTGAAGAAATCGCCATCGTGCAGGAGCGCACCCGGATTACCCGGGAGATCCATGATACGGTGGGCCATACATTGACGACCGCACTCGTGGAGCTTGAAGCCGGAGACCGCCTGATAGGCATCTCCCCGCTGCTTGCCTCTGAAAAAATCGCCCTTGCAAAGGGCCAGATACGCAAAGGCCTGGGTGATATACGGGATTCGGTAAAGCTGCTCCAGGCCGGCCTTGATACCAAAAACTTCGTACAATCCGTCAAGCGTCTGATTGAAGAGACCACAGCGCACGGCGATATATATATAAAGCATGAAATACAGGAAGTCGCGGAGCTGGAGCAAGCACAGGCAAAAGCCCTGTACAGGGCCCTCCAGGAAGGTCTTACAAACGGAATACGCCATGGCGGCGGCACTGCATTTGTTGTAAAAATAAAAAAAGAGGATGAGAGCATAAAGTTCCTCCTCCAGGATAACGGGAAAGGCTGCAATAAAATAATCAAAGGCTTTGGCCTTATGTCGATGGAAGAGCGCATAAAAGAATTGGGCGGGATACTTGTCGCAGCCTCGGAACCGGAAGAGGGTTTTATGATTGATATAACCATTCCACTCCAAAGGAGAGGCTTTCAATGAAACAGATACGGATACTTATTGCGGATGATCAGCCGCTGATGCGGGATGGTTTGAAAACAGTGATTGACCTGGAAAAGGATTTTAATGTCGTCGGTACGGCCAGGAATGGCCGGGAAGCAATTCATATGGCGGACAGCCTGAAGCCGGACATAATACTGATGGACATCAGGATGCCCGAGCTGGACGGCGTGGAAAGCATCAAAGCCATAAAGGTAAAGCACCCCGCTGTCAAGGTCCTGATGCTTACCACCTTCAATGACGATGAATATATAATGCAGGCGCTTGCTGCCGGTGCAAGCGGTTACCTCCTCAAGGACATCGAGGTCGACAGCCTCCTTGAAAGCATCCGCAGCGCCTGCGCCGATAATCTTGTCATGCCGGCGGCAGTGGCTGCCAAGCTCGCCGAAGGTCTTAAAAAAATTGTGTCGAGGCGGGCCGGTAATCCCGGGCTTGACAGGCTCTGCCTTACCGACAGGGAGAAGGAGATTGCCCGCATGCTGGTGCAGGGCTTCACCAACAGGCAGATATCGGCCGCCCTCTACCTGTCGGAAGGCACCGCAAGAAATTATATAAGCGCAATCTATGAAAAAATAGGCACCAGCGAACGGACCAAGGCCGTACTGTACCTAAAGGAACTGGGTCTTGACTGAAGCTCCCGTCTGCATTATCCCTGTCATAAAAAACATGACAATTCTTATGACACCCTTCACTATTTTCATGCTTCCCGATGCTGTACCATAAAAGCATCCTTACTGAAAAGAGGTAGCTTTATGAAAAAATTGCTCGCCGCATTGGTAATCACGTCCATGCTGCTTGCCCTTTCCGCCTGCGGCAGCGGGAGCGACAAGGCCAAAACGGCGTTGGAAGGCTATTTGCAGGGTATCGTGGACAGGGATTATGAAGCCGCCTACGAATATTTGTCCGATTTTGACAAGGACAACATAAGCAAGGAAATTTTCATTCAATGGCGCACCGACGCTGCAAAGGTGCAGTCGATCAAAAGCTTTACGATATCCTCCAAAGCGGACAGGTTCAAAAACTATAAATATCTCGGGACGACCCTCGGCGACGCCTTTGGTTTTGAGGTCAGCCAGAATATCGAAAAAACGATCGCAGGCATCGATCTGGAGGGCTACGATTCGGATTCGTATCATATTCTGATGGTCTCGGGCAATAAAGAGTGGAAAGTGGCTCTTTTGATGATGGACCTTGACGAGCAGGTTAAAAGCATTTCAAAGCTCATCGCCGAAAAAGAAAAGGCCATGCAATGATATTGATGCTCAAATCCTTATACCGGAGCCTATGCCGGAAGAAGGCCTATGCCCTGCTCATAATATGCTCCATCACGGTATCTGCCGCAATGTTTTTTGCGTCAATATCTTTATCCGGTACCTTGATCAAGCTTCAAACCGATCGCTGGAGAAGCGGCTACGGATACTCCGACATTGTCGTACAAGCCGGGAAAGACTCGCCCTCCGGGTATTTTCATATAAGCGGCGCGGAAAAGTATGCGGCCAATATGGAGTATTGCATAGGTCAGGTTTCAGGCTATGCCGCGTTCAAGACTAGCTCCGGGGAAAATAAGCCGGTTTCCCTGAGGGGTATTGATCTTGACGGCTTGCAGCAACTTACTCCGCTGTATGTTTATTATGAAAAAGGCTTATACCCTTTTAAAGGCATGACGCTTCTCATAAGCAAAAGGACAGCGGAAAAATACCATCTAAAAGCAGGCGACTTCATAGTGCTTGAGATAAACGGGATCAGAAAGAAATTCTCCGTCGGCGGTATCGCGGAGAATAAGGGTCCGTTTGCCGATGAAAGCCGGTCATTCACAGCTGTTATTCCGCTGGAAGCCATGTGCTCGCTTTACAATGTGAGAGGCAAGGTGGATACGATCTATATAAAGCTCTTGCATCCCGAGCTTAAAGGCAGGCTGATGGTAAGATTAAAGAAGGAATACGGCCGCCTTACGGTAAAGGAGCCCTTTACGGAGCAGGAAATAAAGCGCCCGACAGACCGGATCGCCGCTCCCGTCATTATAGTTACAATGATATTGAGCCTGATGAGCGTATATATAATCTATACTACCTTCAAGGTGATAGCCGTCGAAAGGCTTCCGGTAATTGCAGCATTTCGCAGCATGGGAGCGACAAAAAGACTATGCCAGGCCGTCATGCTGACGGAATGCCTGGCCTATGGCATCGTTGGCGGCGGCTCGGGCTGCGGCGCCGGAATTTTGCTTCTCTATGCGATGTCGTCAATCATGAATCCGGATGCCGCCCAGGGAGGGGTACCGATATCGGCAGTGCAATTTTCCGCCGGTCAGGTGATTTCGGCATTCTCACTTGCGATTGCATTGAGTCTGGCCGGTTCGCTGGCCCCGATCTTGAAAATCTCCGGAGAGTCGATAAAAAACCTCTTGGGAAATACATCCCAGGAAAAATTCAGCTATGGGAATAGCAGGGCAGTCAAGGGCCTTGCCTTTATGGCCTGCGCGCTTGCCGTACCGGGTGCTGCTCCTGGAAATTCCGCCCGGTGGATCGGCGCCATATGCGTTCTGACACTGCTTTACGGCATTGTCGAGCTCGTTCCCTTCATAATAAAGATACTGTCCGGCGGCCTCAAGGCGCTTTATAGCCCCTTTTTCGGAAATATCGGCCTATTGGCCGTAAAAAACCTGCAGGAAAATAAAAATCTTATCAACAACGTTTCTCTGCTGGTCATAGGAATATCCACCTTTTTTATGATAAGCACCATCAACTACGGCGAGACCAGGCAAATCCTCGACTGCTTCGACAGATGCCTGTATGATATAAAAATGGAAATCGGCGGCGCCACGAAGAGCACCGTGCAGCTCATCCGTTCTACGGAGGGCGTGGAAGACGCTTATGCGGACTATATAGCAGGCGGTGTTGCGGTAGAGGGACAGGACGAGCCGATATGGCACTTCGAGGGCATAAATACGAACAGCTTCATGTCCTTCTGCAAGTTGAGTTTTACGCCCGTCAGCATGCCTTTGAAGGAACTGGACAATGGCAGGAATATACTGCTGAACACCGCTTTAAAGGACAGGTTCGGTCTGGAGCTCAACGATTCGATCACACTGGCGCTCCGTAATCCAGGCGGCTCGAAGGTCAGCAGGCAATACAGGGTTATCGGTTTTTTTGAAAACATTTACCCCGGCATGTGGAGCCATGCACTGATATCGGACAGGTATTACAGGCTTGATATCGATCACGGGAGCTTCGGCCAGATATACATAAAATCCACCGGCGATACCGAAGGTGCGATCGCCGCCCTGCAGTCGGCCTTCGGGAGGCGGAAGCCTGAGATCACAGCTACTTCCGCTCAAAGGCAGGAGGTGACGGAGAGCAACCGGCAGCTGTTTCTCATCCTGGAGGGCTTCTCCGCAATGGCTCTGGCCGCGGGCGCTTTGGGCATCGCAAACAACCTGGTTATAGGACTTATACAGCGCAGACGTATTTTTGCGATACTACGCTCTATAGGAATGAGCCGGAGGCAAAACACCTCAATGATACTGCTCGAATCCGTGGCAGGCGGCGTTGTCGGGGGTATCGCCGGTACAGGCGCAGGCTTTCTGGCGACTTTCTTCATTGTGCCGGAAATACTGGACGCTTTGCAGATTGAAACCCGGATATATTATTCATTTTCAATCTTTGCGGTATGTTTTGCGACGGCTTTTGCCATCACCGCCGCGGCCGCGGCGCTACCGGCGTTCAGGCTTCACAGGCAGATTACCGCAGAGGCTTTGAAATACGAGTAGCCGGTAAATAAAGAAGTACGGAGGGATCGCGGATGGAAACGGCTATAGAGGCCGTCGGCCTGAACAAATCATATAATCTGGGCCCGGCCAGTGTGGACGTGCTGAAAAATGTAAATCTGAATATCAAAAAAGGCGAATTTGTATCCGTCATGGGCCCCTCGGGCTCGGGTAAGAGCACTCTTCTCTATCTTGCGGGAGGCCTCGACAGGCCCACCTCCGGGAGTATTCTGATGTCCGGCAGGGATATGGCGGCGTTGAACGACCGGGAAGCGAGCCTTCTGCGCAGAAGCACCATCGGCTTTGTATTCCAGTTCTACAATCTGGTACCCACTCTGGATGCCGAGGAAAACATCCTGATCCCCCTGCTTCTGGATGGGAAGAAAGCGAGAGATTTTGGAACCAGGCTCGACGAATTGTTTGAAATCATGGGCCTTGCGGGAAGAAAACGGCATATGCCCGGGGAAATGTCGGGGGGAGAACAGCAGCGGGTCTCGATAGCGCGCGCGCTGATCAACGACCCCGAAATCATTCTTGCCGACGAGCCCACGGGAAATCTTGATTCCAAAACGGGCCGGGGAATCATGGGCCTGTTGAAACATATAAACCTCAAGCGCAATAAAACCATCGTCATGGTGACACATTCCGCAGAGGCGGCAGAATTCGGAAACAGGACGATTCATATGAAAGACGGGGAGGTATACGATTCGTGAGGAAGGTATCGCTAAGAACGTTCATTGCTTTGTTAACGGCAGCTTTAATGCTTTCAACGGCCTGCAGCAATTCCGAAAACCCCGGGTCCTCCATTATCGAGCCTCCCGACGCAGCCGGGAACCCCGTGGATGCTTTCGGGGTGATAAAGCCTGCAGGCATTCAAGTAATCTCCGTCGGCTTTCCGGCGAAATTATCCCGCATCGATGTAACGGAAGGGCAGAGGGTCGGACAGGGCGATACGCTTGCCGCACTTGAAACGGACGAGTTCAAAAACGGTCTGGATGCTTGTGAGGCTGAAATAAGCAGGCTTGAAAGAGATTTGAAAATATTCCGGGAAAAGCGGAAGGAAAACGCGGGAATGCTTGCCCAAGGGAAGCTTCCCGATATGGAAAGGCTTGCGAACAGCCTTGAAGAATCGAGCAGCTCCCTGCTCGGCGCGCGAAAATCGCTGGAGTATAAGGAATCGCTGCTTTCTTCCGGCTCCATCCCGCAAAGCGAACTTGAAGAGGCCAAAGCGCTCGTAAGCCTGAGAAAAAGCACGGCGAGGGATACCGAATTGCAGCTTGAAAGCTTGAAGGCGGCAAAAAATGCGGAACTAAAAGACCTGGACGCAGAAATTACCGCAATAGAAGATAAAATTGCAGCGCAAAACTCCGAGCTGGCGGCCATGAGGAAAAAGCTGAGCTCCGATTTTCTCCGGGGAGACGAAATCGTATGCGGCAAAGGCCGGTGGGTGGTCTCTAAGGTTTATTGCAGCGAAGGCATGTCCGTCAGCCCGGCTGAAAAAATTATGGAGCTTATCGATATAAGCAGTCTGGTTGTGGAGGCAAACGTTGACGAGCAATTCATCAGCGCGGTGAAAACCGGGGCCAGGGTGACAATCGTTCCCGAAGCGGACAGGTCGCTGCTATATGTGGGGAGGGTTTCCTTCATCGCATCCCTTGCCGTCACCTCGAACGGCGAGACCACCATACCCGTCCGTATCGGAATAGACGATGCGGATTCTTTCCTTATGCCCGGACTTAACGTCGCTGTAAAAATCGAGGCGAAATAATTGTTGTACATGCCCGGAGCATGTTATATCCTATAGATGTGCGATTAAGCGGAGTTTTGCCGGGGTCCGGCGGCGGACAGGCAGCGGGAGATAATTCTGTATGAAGCCATTGTCGGTTTTAAGCTTTTATAAAAACAATCGGAGAAAGGTCCTTCCTGTCAGCCTTACCGTTTTTCTCAGCGTATCGCTGCTTTTCATCCTCCAGGTGCTTGTGGATTCATCTTTTTATCTTACATATCTTGTCTTTGTCGAACCGCAGGAGCATTATTCAAGCATAAGCGCCCGGACAGAGCTGATCAGTCCCGAGCTGGTTGAGACCGTCAAAGGCTGGGATTCCGTTGACGAGGTGCTGCCCTGGCTGTTTCAGCATACCTATTTATCAACCGTAATAGACAGTACGGGTTCAAAAGTTCTCACTGTAAAAAGAGGGGATATGGAACGTCTTATGACCTTGTTCTCCCTCAGAGTGAAGAGCGGGAGACTGCCTGACGCCGGTAAGAATGAAATAGCCCTGCACGAGCTGGTCGCTGCAAATAAGAACCTCAAGGAAGGCGGAAAGATCGGCAGCAAGGTAAACGGCGGAGAGGCCCTGAGCGGAGAGTACTCCATTGTCGGTATTCTCGAGGGACCGTCCGTCATATCCTTCAGTTCTCTTGAATACTGGATGGAGGAATATAAAATAAAAGACCCTTTCTGCTACGGAATGATCCTCCTGCCCAAAAAGGGCTATGCCGAAAAGCTGGACAGCCAATTGGCAGATCTCCCCTACCAGGGTCTCGATATACGCACCGCTGATTCCGTGCGCAAGGAATATGAAAGCTCCGCTTCCGGCGGAAGGCTCATAATAAACATCATAGATCTTACCGTGATAGCCATCGTGTCCATTTGTACAGGCTTCCTCTGCTATGTCTATTTCAACCAGCGCCGTGCCGAATTCGGAATTCTCAATGCGATAGGCTATACGCGAAGACAGATTATACGCAAGGCTTTTATCGAGGTCGGGGTCATGAGCGCCGCAGGTCTGGCTGCCGGATTGCTTGCTTCCGTCCCGGCGTGCGTACTGCTCAACGCTTTCGTCCTCATGCCCAGAGGCCAGCTTCTGAAGCTCTGGAATCCGGAGTACATATTCAGCACGTTATGCATCCCCATTTTCGTTACGGTCTTCAGCGTTATTCCCGTGTGGCGGATGCTGGATAAGCTGGATCCTGTCGAGATAATCGAGGGTAAAGCCTGACATTACGGCACTCCGTACATATGCGGCAGCAGGTAACTCCAATTGCGAGAAGGAGGCGGGGAAAACAAAATGAGGATTGACGGCCGCGAACTGAATCTTATATATGATTTCAACAGCACCGGCAATGAAACCTATGCGTTAAGCGGCGTGAACATCACACTCGACCATAACGGCATAACAGGAATCATAGGCCCTTCGGGAAGCGGTAAAAGCTCGCTGCTTTACGTCCTGTCCGGTTTGAAAAGGCCCACTTCGGGAACCGTATATTATGACGACATGGACATAGAAGCCTATGCCCCCCATACCCGTGAAGCAATGAGGAAAAAAAGCTTCGGCTTTATATTTCAGAAGCATTTTCTCATTGATTACCTCTCCATCCTGGATAATGTGCTCGTACCCTTAAATGATAAAAGCGCCGGCAGCAGCGAATACGCCCTGTCCCTGCTGAACCGGCTCGGTATCAGGCATCTGGCGGAAAAAAAGCCCTATGCATTGTCGGGAGGGCAGAGGCAGCGCGCCGCTGTCGCCAGGGCGATGATAAACCGGCCGGAGGTGATTTTTGCAGACGAGCCAACGGCCTCGCTCGATCATAACAATGCTATGGAGGTTATGAGTATCCTGAGCGATTTCAAGGAGAGCTCGGTCATTCTGGTAGCCACTCACGACAGGTCGATCCTTTCGGGAGCGGATAATATCATTGAAATGTGGGATGGCCGCATCATTTAGCGTCCGCCTTAATCATAGGTTTTAAACCCCTCGCCGAGAACTTCCCTTATATCCGTCAAAATTACGAAGGCGCTCGGATCGGTTTTTTTCACCAGGAGCTTAAGGAGCGGGAGCTGCCCCCTCTGGAGCACGCAGTAGAGCACCTGCTTGTCGGCGCCGGTGTACATGCCCGTCCCCTTGAGCGCGGTCACTCCCCTGTCGAGCTCGACAAGGATGAGCTTGGCTATTTCCTCCGATTTGTCGGAGATGATATAAACCGCTTTGGCAAAATTCACGCCCTCCAGGATGGCGTCGATGACCTTGGAGGAAATGTACAGGGATAATATCGCATACAGGGCCAGCAGGAAGCTGTTGAAGGAAATGGCCGCAAAGAGTATGACGCTTGAATCGATGATCAGGAGTATCTGCCCCATCGTAAGGTGCGGTACAAAATGATTGACTATCCTGGCCGCAAGGTCGGTACCCCCGGTGGTGGCGCCGGACCTGAACACCAGTCCCAGGCCTGCGCCCATGAAAAACCCGCCAAATATTGAGTAAAGGAGATAATCGGGATTTGCGGTCAGGCTGCCCAGCTTCGTGAGGTAATGCTGGGTGAAGTAATCGGTAAACGGTTGCGTCAGGTCAATAACGGCAGACAGGAAGATAGTGCTGAAAAGCGTCCTGATCGTAAACCTTCCTCCGATAAACCTCATACCGAAAAGGAAAAGCGGTATGTTCAGTACGAGCATGGTTACACCGACGGGAAACCTGTTCCCGCTGAGATAATATACGACCGTCGCGATGCCGGTGACGCCTCCCGGCGCAATCTTATACGGCACGAGGAAAATATTAATGGCTCCGGCGGTTATGATCGAACCGGCAATGATCCATAAATAGTCCTTCCACCCTTTAAACGCCTTCTTTAACCGCCCCATTCCATACTCTCCTTTATACTCCCCGCGCTTGAATTATTACCTATTGATAAAACCATTATTATTATATGCCATTTTTCCTGATTTTACAAAACATATACAAGGCTGCTTGACTTTTAAGCCTGTAACATTTAGCATGAATATAATGATTATACGCAAAGGACAGTGCTATGCTGCATATTGAGCGGGCGGAGGCAAAACACACGGGCACGATAACCGGAATATTGGACAAAGTAACCTTGCGGCTTCATGAAAAAGGAGTAAGGCAATGGACATATCCCTGGGATTCCGGAATAATCGAAGCGGAAGCCGGAAACGGAAATGTATACCTGCTGCTGGAAGATGATATTGCCGTTGGCACCTTTTCCATAAAAGCGATTGAAAGCATCAATGACTTTCGGGTTGAGCCGGGCAGCATGTATCTTTACCGGATCGCCATACTGCCCGAATACCAGGGCAAAAACCTGGGGGCGCATGTGACGGACCATGTCATGGGGCTTTCACAGCGCCTGGACAAAGCCGTATATCTGGACTGCTGGGCAGGCAATTCAAAACTGCGGAGCTTTTACCTCAAGGCCGGATTTGAGCATCTGGGAGATTTCCCGGAGGAGGACTATTGTATCAGCATATTCAGATATGGGCGAAGCAGTCCGTGATACGTACGGCATTTCTTTAACAGGCAATTTGAAAACATGATTAAAAAACGGAGATGGGGATATGAGGAAAACAGCCGACATACTTGGCGTTCCGGTTGACAGCGTGACCATGCAGGAAGCCGTAAGCCGCGTCAGAGGCTTTCTTTCGGAAGAAGGCGTACATGCGGTTTACACGCCTAATGCGGAAATAATGATGGCCGCGCAGAGGGATGCGCAGCTCAAGGAGATTTTGAAGTCCGCCGACCTTCTGGTCGCCGACGGCGCGGGCGTTGTGCTCGCATCCAGGCTGTTGGGCCGGAGCGTGCCTGAAAAGGTTTCCGGCGTGGACCTTGTCAGGGAATGCTTCAAGGCCTTTTCAGAGGAGCATGTCAGGTATTTTTTGTTCGGCGGAAAAAAAGGCGTTGCGGAAGCTGCGGCTGAAAACATGAAAAGGGATTACCCCGGGATCGAGATAGCAGGCTGCATGCACGGCTACTTCTCCGCGGAAGAGGAAGAAGGCATCATCGATCGTATAAACGCCTCTCAGGCCGATATCCTTCTGGTTGCACTGGGCGCTCCGAAGCAGGAGAAATGGATCGACAGCAACAGGGGACGTCTGAAAGCCAGAGTGTGCGCGGGCGTGGGCGGTTCTATCGATGTCCTTGCAGGCACGGTTGAGCTGGCTCCCGACTTCTATCGGAGAAACGGCCTCGAGTGGCTGTTCAGACTGTATAAGCAGCCCCGCCGCGCAAGGCGCATGCTGGACCTGCCGAAATTTATGCTGAGAGTGGCCGGAGCCCGGCTTGCCGGTAAATAGGACCGGCTTCAGTCCTTTATGTCTTTCCCGGTAAAAAGCTTGATATTGTACGCACCCAGGTAATATACGTCGTCCATGGTCAGAATTTCTTTATCCTTCAGTCTCAGCTGCATGATATCATTGATGCGCCCTTTTTCACAGGCAATTCCATAGGCCGAGCCGGCCGGAGCATTTTCGCCGTAAAGGGCGTTAAGAATCTGCGCGGCCGCTTCACGGGTGAGTTCTTTCTCGTTGAAATAAGGCCTTATCCTTGAATCCAGCAGAAGTGTGTAGCTCCCGCTGCCGAGCCTGTATATGCCGTTGAGCAGCACCACGGCAAGATCCTTTTCCTCCGCGCCGCCGTCGAAATCGAAGTCGTTTTCGGCACCTCCGGCAATGAGGCCCAGCGTAAGCAGCTGCCTGACCGCGGGGTATGACCAGTTCGAAGCGTTCTTGTTTTCAAATTTCTGCTGCGGCAGGTACATCTTCTGCTTTGCCAAAAAGCTCCGCAGCTCCTGCATCATTTCATGATCCTTCACGATCTCCGCAGGGTCGGCGCTCCTGAGGAGCGAATATACCGCGGCCACGCCCGCGGCCTCTCCTTCTGCGATGCCGACGCCCAGGGCGCCCGCGCTCGACGCCGCCAGCGACGAGTAGGAGGCCTTCGGCCCTACCATGAGCAGGTTTCCAACATCGGCAGGTATGAGGCATCCGAGCGGTATTCCATACTGCACAGGCTTTCCGGCAAGGTACATGCTCCCGCTTGCGAATTTACCCGTCTGAATGGGGTAGGAGCCCATAGCTACGGTGTCGTCGAAATACTTGTTTTCCAGTATGTCGTTAACGCTGAGCCTGTAAATCCCGGCAAAATGCCTGGTTTCCCTTAAATAGAAAGCCTTTGCGGGCTTTGAAAACTTCCAGTCCTTGAACTGTGGAAATTTGCCGGAAAGAAACAGGGCAAGATTCTCGGCTTCCTTCAGCGCCGTTACATAAGCCTGCTCCGTCCGCTGTTCGTCCATCGGGCTGACATCGGCTATTTCAAGGCCCTGCAGTATAATTTTTTTTGCTTCCGGGTAGAAAATTCTGAGATCGTTTATACGCGTCTTTACGTCCAAGGCATGGTATCCGGAAAGCCCTTCATAAAATAAGCTTTTGTCGGACTGGAGCAGCTTTTTGATATCGGTCGCCGCCGGACCGGTCATTTCGAAGTTTAAAGCGGCAGGCATAAAGCTGTCTTTCAGGTTTAAGTCCCCGGAGCCTGTAATATATGGAATTTTACATGCCTCGAGCAAATCCCCCTCCCCGGTCGCATCAATGAAGAACCTGCCCTTATAGGTCTTTTTCCCCGTCCCCTCGGCCATGTTCACATCGGTGAGCCTGCCCCCGCTCATTACCGCCGAATCAAACCCTGAGCCAAATCTGACCTCAAGGGTTTTTTCCTTTTCGACGAGCCGGGCTGCGGCCGCGGTATATTTTTCAGCCGGAAACTGGCTGCCGAGTTCCTTATAGAGCTCCGAAAGTATGCCTCCGTCAAGCAGTTTGCTGTCGGAGCCGGAAGGCGCCTCCAGCTGTGAAAGCATGCAGCGCGATATCACGCCGCCGAGATCGGACCCTTCCGCAAGCAGCAGGGTCCTAGCCCCCAGCCTGGCAGCCGAAACGGCCGCCGCGACGCCCTCGGGCTCCCCGCCGAGCACGACGACGTCATAGCCCTCCCGGCTGCCGGAGGACAGGCCTTCCGTCCAATTTCCCCCGGAAGGGGATTTTTTCAGATTATCGTTGAAAATCGGTTTTATACCGAATTGGTACACAAGAAAAAATATGCACAGCGCAAGTGCAAGTCTGAATACGAATTCCTTTTTCATACTGCCCCCTCAACCAATCCGGGCTTCAGCGGCAAGCTCCAAAAGCATGTGTTTCTTGGTTTTATCACTATGTACGTATGCGGCTCTTCCGAACCGGCTCATCTTTTGCGCCCCGCCGGATACGACCTGCCCGGATTATCCATATATCATATATCGGCCAAACCAAAACTGATGCTTAATGCTTCGTTGACTTTGTCCATCAGTTCCTCATCCAGGCGTCCTATCTTTTCCCTCAGCCGCTTCTTGTCGATCGTCCTTATCTGCTCCAGCAGTATGACCGAGTCCTTAAGAAGGCCGTATTCAAGCGCGCTGATCTCTATGTGTGTGGGCAGCTTCGCCTTGTTTATCTGCGAGGTTATCGCCGCAGCTATCACAGTGGGGCTGTACTTGTTGCCGATGTCGTTCTGCACAATCAGGACAGGCCTTACCCCACCCTGCTCGGAACCGATAACCGGGCTGAGGTCCGCATAATAAATATCTCCGCGTTTAATTATCAATTTTATTCCAACTCCCCAAGCCGTTCTTCATATTTTTGCTGTTGGTCGTGATCCGCATCCATGCACACTTCGGCAAGCCTGATGTTTATTTCGGCCATCTCCTGATAGCCTTTTTTCATCCTGTCTCTCATCTGGATCTTTCTCTTTTCTCTGATGTACAGCTTCATCGCTTCCCTGACAAATTCGCTCCGGTTTGTCTTTTCAACGGATACGATGTTGTCTATTTCCTTCAGTAGATTGTCGGGAAGGCTTATAAGTATTTTTCTCAGTTCTGCCAAAATAAAACCCCCACTTTCAATAATCGGGTTGTTGTCCAAAAGAGAAATCCATGCTCGCTTACATCACGCATTCGCGTGTCGACCAACACATATATATTTTTGCTTGGCATCGGTCAAATTATGTAGAATAACCTGTCAAGGTAAATTGAGGGATTTAATATGTCGGAGCCCCTATAGTATATATATAATTATATAGCCTATTATATGCAAGGGTCAAATTAAAATTACGTTACGTCTGTGTCTCAGACGAGGTAATTCAGCACGTTGCAGATTTTCCCATCCTTCAGGTATACCCTGGGTATCCTTTTTCCGATGATGCAGACGACCTCATAGTTTATGGTGCCGATATCCGCGGCAACCTCCTCGACGCTTATGAACGCATCGCCCTGCCTGCCGAAGAGGACCGCTTCGTCGCCGGTCTTTACCTCCGCGTCCAGGTCGGTAACATCCACCATGCACTGGTCCATGCATATCCTGCCGACCACAGGGGCCTCCCGGCCGTGTATGAGGACCCTGCCCTTACTGGACAGGAGCCTGGTGTAGCCGTCGGCGTAGCCTATGGGCAGAGTCGCGATCCTGCTTTTCCGCGAGGTTTTGAAGGTCCTCCCGTAGCTTATGCAGGTGCCCTCCTCCACGTCCTTTACGAGTATGACGTCGGCTTTGAGCGTCATGGCCGGCTTCAGGCTTATTTTATGGGAATCCACCTCGCGCGAGGGGTAAAGGCCGTAAAGTATGATGCCGGGCCTGACCATGTCGAGATGCATTTCGGGGAATTCTATGATGCCCGCGCTGTTGCATACGTGCTTCACGGGGATGTGCACCCCGACCCTTCCCAGCTCGCTGCAGATGCTCATGAATTTCTCGAACTGCATGTGGGTATAGCTTTTGTCGTTTTCATCCGCAGAGGCGAAATGCGTGAACAGGCCCTCGATGATGACGCGCGGGAGCCTGCTTATTTCGAGGATGTTCTTTACGGCGCTGTAGCCGGGCATAAAGCCGACCCTTGTCATTCCAGTGTCGACCTTCACATGTATCTTCACGTCCCTGTTGAGCCTGACGGCAGCCGCCGAGAGAGCTTTTGCAAGGTCGTGGCTGAAAACGGTCTGCGTGACCTCGTTCAATATGATTTCTTCGGCCCTGACCGGGTCGGTATAGCTCAAAATGAGTATCGGCACGTTTATACCGAGCTTGCGCAGCTGTATGGCCTCGTCAAGCATGGAAACGGCAAGGCGGGTAACTCCGTTGTCCAGCATGGTCCTGACGGTTTCCATGACGCCGTGGCCGTAGGCGTCGGCCTTG
>JAEZJL010000417.1 GCA_023415815.1 Bacillota bacterium
AAATACACAGGCAATTGAAGAAAACACTGCCGAAAATGTTGATAAGGTTATTAAAGCCGGTATCTCGAAGTTTCTAAAAGCAATATATAACAGCGATTCCAAGAGTTTTAAGGAAATGGTGGATAACGATGGCGTATATTCGATAACTTATTTTGTTGATGGAAGAGATCGGAATGTTATACTTCATCTCGATAAGAAAGAAATCAGAGATGATCTGGTGTTAGCTAATTCGGAAAAAATGGGAATTGGTTTATCGTCCATGTTCTACAGCGATTTGGTGAACGAAATTGAAGGGATACCCATCCATTCTACGGGATTGCTTAATGAAACTTCATTTAATGTAGACTGGCATGTTAACGATGAAAATATAATAGAGAGTAAGCTTGAAGACATTATTGCGACCTGTCGGAAGATAAATCTTGAAAATAACGAGTATATTCCTCAGGTGTTCGTGTTAAAAGATAATTTTTACGCATTTGCAAACAGCAGCGGAGTCATTGAGCCTGCTCCGGAGTTTACGGGGGATTGGGTGATTTTTGAGAAAATAAAGAATGAAATTAAAGTAAGGGCGGTTTTAAAGCTGCAGTAATAAAGTATACGGGTGCCCGGCGACAGAGACTTAGGCCTCAGGCATCAGAGCTTGGAGGTTTCCGCATGTCTGCATCCTCTGCCGGCCGGATTACTGGTCGTGTCTCGCGATATGATCCGTCGTACAATGGATCACTTTGATCAGCGCCTCCGGCGGGAGCTCTATCTGGTGGCCTATCTTCCCGGCGCTTACAATGATGGTCTCCCGTGCCAAGCCGGAGCTGTCCAGGACGGTTTTGTAGTCCTTCTTCATCCCCAGGGGCGAGCAGCCTCCCCGGATGTAGCCCGTGACTTTATTGATGTCGGCGACCTTGATCATCTCAACGGCCTTTTCATTTACGGACTTTGCCGCAGCCTTCAGGTCAAGCTCCGCGGCAACGGGGATGATAAAAACATAATGCTCTCCCGAAGCGCCTTTGGTAACAAGCGTCTTATATACACGCTCAACGGGCTGCCCCAGCTTCGAAGCAACCGAAACGCCGTCGATCAGGCCATCCTCGTGATCATATGTATATGTATTGTATGAGACCCCGGCTCTGTCAAGGAGCCTCATGGCATTTGTCTTTATATTACCCATAAGCGGTAACCTGTCTTTATAATATAGTATCGACTGCCTCAAGGATCAAGTCTCTGCATTTACCCTGCGGCCATAAATCATTATACCACTACAGTCCGATCATTAATATAGAATTCACGTGTCTTATAATACCTGCACACGAATTGTTTGAATAGGCGATATCGTTCAATACGAATATTTCCCCCCGTGTCGCATATGCCAGGAAGGTGGAAGCGCCTCCGTCAATGTTCATGAGGTATTCGACTTTTCCGAAGAGGCTCCTTGCTATGTCTATCAGATCAAAATAGTCGGCGCCCGCGCTCCGGATGCTCCTGCCGGAGCAGACCAGCATGAAAAATTTCCGGTCTTCGGTCAGTCCTATGGCGGTCCTCGGATGCTTTTCGATTTTGTGTATCTCGGATTCCTGGGTCTGCATGGACAGCTTCGTCAGCCAGCCCTCGCAGGCCAGCTCGTCCATGAGCTTCCTTTCCGTATCGAACTCCACGCCCTCATAAATCAGGAACATGCCGCCTCCGTAGCACCATTCGTATTCGCCGGAGTCCTGCAGGCATAGCTCGAAACGTATATTATCTATATTATAATAGCCTCCGGGGCCGCATTCCATCTCCGGAAAAAGCTCGTCCCATTTCCGCGGGGCGAATGAGATGACGACGCCCATGGCGGGCAGCATAACGTCACCTTTGCGGATACACGTAATTGAATCGTTGACGCATATCATATTCACCCTGCCTTTCCCTACTGTTTTGCAATACCGGCTATACTCCCCGGAATCATCCTCTCCGGCCAGCGGCGTGTATATAACGACGTCCCCTTCCGCGCCGCTGTTGACGTCGCAGGCCCTCCACCGCACCTCGACGCCGTTTATAAGCGCCTTGCCCGCTCCCAGGGATTTTCTGAAAAACTCGATCCCGCCGTCCTTCCTTTTGCCTATCGCCGCTTTATTGTACAGAGGAAAGGTTTCGCATCTTTCGTGCGCGCCGCTCTCAAGCTTATAATCGATGTGCCAGCCGTCCCGGTACAGCTTTTCCCTTTCCCTGGATTCCCGGAGGCGATTGTAGAGCTCCACGGTCTTAGCGGTCACGAAAAACATGAAATTCGAAACCATGCAGTCCCCTGTCCCGCTGCTCCTGAAATAATTCCTCGGATTCACCGGGCTGTCCCAGGTCCTGACGGATATGCTCAGGTCTCTGGAATTCTCAAGCTTCACGTAATTCACCCGGATATCGTTCCCTCGCCTGTCTTTATAGACACAGCCGCCTATGTCCAGGTAACTGTAGGTTTTTTTGATATACTTTTTTATCAGCCTCTGCGGTACTTCATAGATATCCGCCGCGCCGCCCTCCTCACCCGTCCAATCACATTCCAAATCCAGAAATTTACCCGAATTGATATTTAAAAAGACGTCCGGAAATTCCCGCACCAGCGTGTTAATATCCTTTTTATAAGCTTCCGCGCCTATCCGATCATATATCCAGCCCAGCATCCTGTAATTGAAAGCGGTCTTTTCAACCAGGCTGACATGCATCAGCATATCATAGCCTTTCGGGACGTATATGAAGTGCAGCTCTTCCGGGTCTGTCGAATTAGTCAGAGCCCTTGTCGCTAATTCTTCGGAGCGGCAGCATACAAACGCCTCCGCATTCAGCTTCTTGAAGGCCGACAGACACCATTCGCCGAAGCCGACCAAAATGTCGTCCCCGCTCTTCAATTCAAGCTTATCCAGGTCAAATCCGTAGCAGCCGCAGTTATCGGTTATAAGCCGCTGGCAGTCTATTGAAATATCCCCGGCCGCGGCCTCCAGGCAGCGCTCCAGGTCGGCTTTTGCAACCATGGAAGGGGCGCAGCCCTCACCCTTTATCACGAAATATATCTCAGCCGAACGCTCCCTTAGCTTTTTATACCATCCGAGCATCGCCGGCAGGTAAGTATAATCGTCTATTACAAAATAAAGGCTTTTGGATTTACCGCACAAATCCGTTAAAATGCCGCTTTGATCGATACCCGTTATGGCAAAATGACCGGCGTCCTTCCTGTAGTACTCATCTTTTATTGCGCTAATGAACCGGAGGCAGCCGCTGTCCAGAAATTTTTTTCGGCACTCGGCAATCACGGAATATATCTCCTCATCGGTCATATCCGCCATATCCGGCAGCCGGCCGAAAATCCCCGCCAGTTCGCCGATGTATTCATTATAGCTGTTTTGCCCTATCCGGCCGTTTTCCTTAAGGATATCGAAAAAACCGTCTTTGATAAAACGGCTCTCCGTAGTCATATCCGCGGTTATTTCCCTGTATCTGTACTGCTTCATCTTGCCGTAGCCGTCAAATTTCCTTCTGCTGAAGCTCCCCTTTATAAAGTCCCCGCCCGCTGCGTAGCACATGTTTACCCCTCAATATTATCCGCCTGGCCGGCATCCGTCCGGCCGGATATAAACTCAACAAATCCGGCTTCAATACGCTCAAGCTCGTATTCATCCGTCGATTCTGCAAATATTCTCATCATCGGCTCTGTCCCTGAAAACCTGCAGGTCAGCCAGCCATTCCTGAAATACAGCTTCAAGCCGTCGCTGTAGTCTATTTTTTCTATCGGACAGCCGAATTCCGGCAATGCCCTCCGGACGAACAGCCGATCTTCAAGCCTCGTTTTCCGGGCACTGTCCAGTAGGATGTTGTTCTCTTTAAAGAAATGCCTTCCGTATCTGCTTTCAAGGTCTTCGATCAACTGCGAGGCGGGCTTGCCGATCACCGCCAGCATCTCCAGGAACAGCGCCGTGGCAAATATCGCGTCCTTGCCTTTTATGTGCCCCGCAATCGTCAATCCTCCGCTGCTCTCTCCGCCTATAATGCAATTATGCCGCTCCATGGCGCTGCCGATGTGCTTGAAGCCCACCGGCACTTCATAGGCGGCCTGTCCATATGACGCTGCTATTTTATCCAGCAGATGGGTCGTGGACATGTTCCTTACGACCGGGCCAACCGTCCCCTTATACTCTAAAAGATAGTAATAAAGAAGAGAAAGTATCATATTGGGATGGATGAAGCCGCCCTTTTCGTCAAATACGGCGAGCCGGTCCCCGTCACCGTCAGAGCCGATGCCCAGGTCGTAGCCGCCGCTCCGGACGTGGTATCTCAATCTTCCCAGGCTCTCCTGCGTCGGGGACGGCACCCTCTTGCCAAAAAGCGTGTCGTGCCAGTCGTGAATAAGCTTGCATTCGCATCTGAGGATGGTCAAGACGGTCTGCAGATATTTTGCGGAGACGCCGTGCATAGGGTCTGCGACAACGCTAAGGTTCCTTTTCTTTATCGCCTCCACGTTTATACATTTCAATATCCCGTCGATGTATTCGTTTTCGGGGTTGATGTATTCCATGAGGCCCCTGCTTCCGGCTTCCTCGCAGCTAATAGATTTAATACCGGTTACGCGTGCTATCCCTGCTTCCAGCTTGTCCGTAAACTCTGCCGGAGCGTCTTTTCCGCCTTTTACTATGACCTTGACTCCGTTATAAAGTGCGGGATTGTGGCTTGCCGTAACGGCTATGCCTAAATCCGCTCCCATTTCCCTGACGGTAAACATGGCCATGGGGGTCGGACAGACCTTGTTAATAAAATAAACCTTTATCCCATTCGCGGTCAATACCTTGCTGATCCACCCGGCAGCTTCCCTGGACAGAAATCTTCTGTCGTAGCTTATAACTATTTCTTTCCCATACTCATTACCGTTTATTTCGTCAGCCAGGGACTGGGCAAGGAGCTCGATATTGGACTTGATAAATTCATCTCCGATGATCGCCCGCCAGCCCCCTGTGCCAAACTTAATCATAAGTCTCATCCTTCCATTTCAAGAAGAAATTGTTGACGACATATTGGGCGCACCTGGCTGTAATGCTGTAGTCGCTCAGGACGTCTATTCCCTTGAAGGAGCTCCATTTATTGAGCTTCCGGCGTATATTCCCGCCGATCATGCCGGTCAGCCCGCCGCCGAAGCAGTCAATCAGCCTGCCGGTAAAAATCACCTTATCGAGGTCCAGTATCTCAATGATATTTGTCAGCGGCTCGGAAATGTATCCGGCAATCTCTTCCATAACGCTCACGGCATAGGAATCACCGGATTTATATAGCCCTGCCAGCTCCTCGACCTTCATGACGGCCCTCTCCTCGATGGCCCTTACGGACGCCTCGGTCGTAAGGCAGCCGGACTGCCCGCATTTGCACGCCTTCGGATTTTTAACGGAGTACAGCCTGACATGGCCGAACTCGCCCGCCGCGTTATTGGTGCTGCGCAGCAGGCTCCCGTTCAGGACCAGCGCCGCGCCGATACCGCCGCCCAGCTTGATCAGCATGTAGCTGTTCGTGCTCTCCCTTCCGTAATCCGTTTCCGCCAGGAGGTTGACGTCGTTTTTTATCTGAACCGGAATATTGAGATATTCCAGTTCAGATAAAATATTGATACCGTCCAGTCCGAGATTTTTAGCTTTGATTACTACTCCGTTCCTGTCGTCAACGATACCCTCTATACTGATTGCAATGCCCAGCAGCTTCAAATCCTCTGCTCCGTCCGTCAGCCTTCCGATCACTTCCTTCAGGGCGGCCAGCACGTTGCTGTCCACGTCCCTCGTCATGCTCAGCTTTTGCAGCTCATTGCCCGCGGCGTCGTACAGACCTGCGTTAATCGATTCGACGGAGATTTCGACACCTATGGAGCACAGCCGTCCGTACCGGATGGACAAGGCCATGGGATTACGGCCCGGAGCCTTGTTTTCGAGGGTGACCTCTTCTACCATGCCCTCGTTGATCAGCTCCTTGACCAGGTTTGTAATCGTCTGGTTCGACATGTTTGTCATTTCCGCAATCTGGGCCCTGTAAATGTTCTTTTCGGTATAGATGATCTCCAGTATCCTTCTGCGGTTATTGATTTTCATTATATCCGGACTGGTAATTTTATTCACGGCTGCTCCTTACTTTTTAAAAATTTCGTTTGCTTTGTCCGCAATGCTTTTCATGCCCTCTTTGGCTGTCATTTTATCATAGGCTATTTTCTCAATCGTTTCGGATATGGCTGCGGACAATTTCGGATACTCCTCAATCGGAGGTCTTGCCACGCCGTATGTCAACGCCTTTGCAGCCTCGACCATGTGAGGGTTTTCCTTGCCGAATTCGGCGTATTTGGCGCTTTCCCTCGCGGAATTGGATACCGGCAGATATCCGGTCTTGATAACCCATTCCGCATTGTTATCGCCCGTCGTCATCCATTTAATGAACTTCAATGCTTCCTTCTGCACTTTTTCATCGCATTTGAACATGAAGTAATGGTTTGAGCCAAGCCCTGTGGCCAGCTTGTCTTTACCCGGCAACATCGCCACTCCGACATTCATCTTCTCTTTGGTTATGTATGTGTTTGCCGCGCCCTGCGTGGCGTAAACCATGGCGACCTGTTTGTCGAGGAAGGGGTCCTTGCCGGTTGCTATCGGAGAATACCCATCTTTTATAATTTTAGTATAATATTCTAAAGATTCCAATCCTTTTTCATTATTAAAGCCGATATTATTGCCTTCCTCGTTCAATATGCTCTGGCCGTTCTGCCACAGGAAGCATTCCCAGGTCCAGGCGGTCCTCTCGTCCGGAGCGATCGGCAGCCAGATTCCGTATTTGTCCCCCTTTGTCAGCTGCCTTGATACGTTGTACAATTCCTCCCAGGTGGCCGGAGGATTCGCTATGCCCGCCTCCGCGAACATATCCTTATTATATATAAGGTAAAGCGTCCCGGCTTCGATGGGGACGGAATATATTTTCTTCTGATACATGCCCGCTTCCAGGAGGCCTTTAGGGATGTCGTTCCTTAATTCATCGTCGATCAGAGCCCCGAGCTCAAGCAGCTTTCCCGAGCTGCTCAGGACGCCGGTCCAGGTCGGGAAGCCCCAGAGCAGGTCGGGCTCCTGGTTCGAAAGCAGCGCCGACTGCACCTTCTGCAGCATTTCCTCGCCGGCTGCGACAAATTTGGCGTTGATGGTCACATTGGGATTCTCCTGTTGATACCTTGCAATCATCTCATTGAGCATTTCGCTCTTGTCGGCGGCATAGCCGTGCCAGAATTCTACCGTCACCGGCTCCGCAGACTGCTCCGCTTCGGCCGTCTCCGTTTTTGCCGCCTCCGGCGTCGCTGCCGGCTCTGCGGCCGTCTTATCCTGAGGCGCACTGTCCGTTCCGACCTCTTTCCCGCAGCCGGCCATCAGCAGCGTCAGCATCAGTACGGACGCCAATGCCAGAGCAATTAGTTTTTTTACCTTCATGACAAATCCCCCTTTTAATATGTTTGGAATATCCCCGAAAGCCCTTGCAGCTTCCGTAATCTATGTTTCAGGAGCAAGCGCGTCCGCTTCCCCTAAAAGCCTTCCTCACCCTCCCGGCATATCTGTGAAATCCCGTAC
>JAEZJL010000049.1 GCA_023415815.1 Bacillota bacterium
ATAAGCTTTACGGATTGAACCTGTAGCCTGAGCCCCACAAGGTCTCTATAAATTCGGGATTGGACGGGTCCTTCTCGATCTTTTTTCTGACCTTCTGTATGTGGACGGGGACAGTGGCGGCATCCCCATAATAGTCGTCGCCCCATATGGTATCGAAAATATGCGCCTTTGTAAAAACGATATTGGGGTTTGAAGCGAGAAAGACCAGCAGATCATATTCCTTTGAGGTCATCTGAACCTCCTTACCGTTGACAAATACCTTATGTGACGCAGTATTGATTTCCAGTCCCCTGTGGCTTATCACCTCGGCGGACTGACTCCCGCCCTTGAGCCTTTCATACCTTTTGATATGGGAATTGATCCTTGCCGTCAGCTCGGCGGGGCTGAAGGGCTTGGTCAGATAGTCGTCCGCTCCATAATCCAGGCCTCTTATCTTATCAATATCCTCGGTCCTGGCGGATACGACGACGACCGGTATTTCCAGCTTCTTTCTGACCTCTTTTATTATTTCGAAGCCACTCCTTCCAGGCAGCATCAAATCCACGATAATCACGTCATAAGTCCCGGATACGGCCCTTTGGAGTCCCTTTGCGCCGTCGAGCTCAATGTCGGCCCTGAAGCCGTTCAGCTTCAGGTAGTCCCTCTCCAGCTCGGCTATGTTTATATCATCTTCAATAATTAGAATGCTTTTCATATTAATACCTCTCACTCATTTTCTACTTCGGCTTCCGGGAGCGTTATAGTGAAGCGCGTACCCTCGCCAATGACGCTGGAGACGGCAATTTTTCCACCGTGCGCCTCCACAAGCTCCTTTGCTATGGCAAGACCGAGGCCGGTGCTCGCGAGATCCTTTGTGCGCTCGGTATCAATCCGGTAGAACCTGTTAAAAATGTATGGCAGCTTGTCTTCCGGAATGCCTGGCCCGTTGTCGCTTACATCGATACAGATATTTCCGCCCTTCAAATACAGCTCCGTCCGGATGGACAGCCCGCGCTCGCTTCCGCCTCCATATTTGACGGCGTTTCCGATAATATTCCTGAACACCTGGTGCAATCTTTTCCTGTCAATACTGACGATATGATCGTCTTCCATTCTGTTGTGAAAAGCGAAATCGATTTTACCATCCTCAAATTCGAGCTTGAACTCTTCTGTCAAATCTTCAATAAAAGCTATTATGGGCACTTCCTCAAAGAGAAATTCGAGCTTCTGCATATCCAGCTTTGAAAACAGAAAAAGGTCATCAACCAGTTTATTCATATACGCCGTGTTGTTATATATTATTTTCAAGTACTTGCCGGTATTTTCGGAAGCAACGGCGCTGCCGTCGGTAATCGCCTCAATATATCCCTGGATGGAGGTTATAGGAGTTTTCAGGTCGTGTGAAATGTTTGCAATCAGGTCTTTCCTGTTTTCCTCGTACTCTGCCTTCATTTTTTCGCTTTCCCGGAGCTTCAGCGCCATTTCGTTAAAGGAATCTATCAATACGCTGGTCTCGTTTATTACGTCGCTGTCGACCTTGACGTCGTAATTTCCCTTTGCGATTTCCTCTATGCCCCTTGTGAGCTTGTCGAGGGGCCTTATGATTCTTTTTTCGGTGCGGCGGAGGAAAAAGAACTGGAAAGTACCGCCAAGGCTTATCAACAGGGCGATAAACACACTGAACGCCTTGAAGCCTGCATACCTGAAAACCAGATACCATATGACGAGATTGACTATCAGGATAAAGAGCGGCGCAAGCCTGACATGCCGCTGATACCGGTCCAGTTCCTCCCTTTCCCGGTGCAGCTCCCTGAAGCGCTTCATCAGCTCGTTCTGCTGCCTTTGAAATTCCCTGTGCTTTTCGCTGACTTCTTCATGCTTCCTGTTCGATTCCCTGTGGCGCTTATGTGCTTCAATCCGATGGCCGCGCTGTTTTTGTATAAAAGAATGCAGTCTGTCCATTTATTCATCACATCCGTTCCGTACCAATGCCTGCAATAATCAATTATATCGCGTCATTATTTATGAAGTCCAACAAAATGTATTATATGACAGGATTCTAAATTAACTATAAAGCGTTTTTAAAAATTCCATAAACAAGCTTAAAATATTCGGCCCGGGGTTTTTATCAATAATTAAAAAAATTTTAAGAAAATTTTAAAAACGCTTTATGACAAATTTAAACCGGCGGGTTAGTATAGGCCTGAGCAAAAACAAAGGAGGTTTTATTATGGCAACGAACATTATTGAAGTTGAGAACTTTACAAAAAAATACGGGGATTTCACAGCGGTCGACAATATCTCCTTTCATGTGGAGGAGGGTACTATATTTGCCTTTCTCGGTCCCAACGGAGCGGGCAAGAGCACAACCATCAACACCCTTTGCACCATCCTCGACAAAACCGAAGGGCATTTGAAAATCAACGGGAATGACGTATCCGAGCACAAGGCCCAGGTAAGAAACGATATAGGGATAGTCTTCCAGGAACCGACAATGGACGGCAAGCTTACGGTAGAGGAAAACCTGAGGCTTCACTGTGATTTTTACAACGTCCCCAAAGGAGAGGTGAAGGAAAGGATAGACTTCGTACTTGAACTCGTCAATCTTCAGGAATGGAGAAGGGCAACGGTCGACAGCCTTTCGGGCGGGATGAAAAGGCGTGTGGAAATTGCCAGAGGGCTCGTGCATTATCCAAAGGTGCTGTTTCTGGACGAACCCACGGCAGGTCTCGACCCTCAAACAAGGGCCAATATCTGGGATTATATCTGCAAGCTCCAGAGGGAGAAAAACATTACCATATTTCTGACTACTCATTACATGGACGAAGCGGAGATATGCAACAAGGTGGCTATCATGGATCACGGGAAAATTGTGGCCTTTGATACGCCGTCCAATCTTAAGAGCCGTTATACCTCATCCTCGATGAAAATAAAGACAGGGGAGAAGGAGCCGCTGTCCGGGTATCTTGAAGAGAACTCAATCCGATACAAGCTCGAGGACGACATGTTTATAATCTATGCGCCTGAACTGGACGCTTCCCTGGAAATTGCCTGCAGATTCAGGCCTTCGATCATCGATATGGAGATCAGCAAGGGGACGTTGAACGATGTGTTTCTGGCTATTACGGGAAGGGAGATAAGAAGCTGATGCGTGCGATAAAAGCGATTCTTGCAAGAAATCTTACTAATTTTATGAGGGACAGGACAAGACTGTTTTTTACCATATTCATGTCCGTGTTTTTCCTGTTCATCTTTTCGTTTGTTATGAAATCGGCAGCCGCCGGACTGGACCAGCCTATGAATTATCTTATATCGGGTGTCATCATCATGACGGTGTTCCAGGCGGCTATGAACAACTCCATGGGCACCCTCGAGGACATCTCCAGCGGCTTCATGAAGGAGATTCTGGTATCCCCGATTTCCAGGTGGCAGATATCCATAGGCCAGATACTGTCGTCTTCAATCATAGCGGTGCTCCAGGGTGTGATTGTGATCATAATGGGGCTGTTCCTGGGCTTGAGCCTGGATGCGCTCAGTCTGCTGGAAATGCTCGGCGTAATGGTTCTGGTAGGGGTAACCTTCGGGTCTATAGGACTGTTCCTGGCCACGCTGGCTAAGAACTCGGCGACCTTCCAGATCATAATCGCGGTTGCTGTCATGCCTCTGACTTTCCTATCGGGCGCATACATTCCCACTACGGTCATGCCGCAATTCCTGCGTCCGGTCATTTATATCAATCCGCTGACCTATACCACGGCGATCTTCAGGTATATCACACTGAAGATGGAGGGCATGACCTCCGCCGCGCTTTCACAAGCAGGGGTGGCTTTTGATATAAACGGGTTTATAATTACGCCGGACCTCAGCCTGCTTGCCATCGTGGCGATCGGACTCATTTTCTTCATGCTCTGTGTCAACAGGTTCAACAAAGCAGATTTTTCTAACGTTAAGACATTCCATCACAAGCATGATTAGCTTTGTATAGGGGGGACAGTTCTGCAAAATCCAGAAAATAGAACTTGGTTTGAAGAACTGTCCCTTCTTATTTATCCGGAGGGAAAACCTCTTTACAGGGAGCTGGCAATGTACAAAGTTAAATAGGAGTATAGCCTTTACTATGATGAATATAGGAGGGACAGTTCTGCAAAATAAAGAAAATAAGAGATGGTTTGGAGAAATGTCCCCCTCTTATTTATCCGAAGGGAAAGCCTATATTCAGGGAACTGGCAATGTACAAGGCTAAATTAGAGTATAGCCCTTACTATGATGAACAACAGAAAATATAGGAGGGACAGTTCTGCAAACGTGAGAAAATGCGTGTCGCATTACAGAACTATCCCCGTCAGTCTGCTTTTTGCAGAAGTGTCCCCATCTTAGTGTCTGTATAATGGGGTTAAACCCCTCGCCTTTAAGGCGAAGCCTTTAGGTCAACCAGCTGGGAATAGAAGTCAGCTCTTGTGAAAGACTAACCAAGAGGTGACGGATGTGAACAACTACAGAAAAACAGCACATAGTACGTATGACATAAAGTACCATATTGTATGGATAACGAAATACAGAAAACCGGCAATAACAGGTAAGATAGCCGAACGGACCAGGGAACTGGTTCGAGGCGTATGCCAGACAAACGAAGTAGAAATACTGGCAGGGCATGTATCAAAGGACCATATACATCTTCTGGTATCAGCGCCACCGCATCTATCGGTAAGCAAGCTTGTACAATATATCAAAGGGTACACATCAAGGAAGCTACTGATGGAGCATAAGGAACTAAACAAACAATTTTGGGGAAGGCATTTATGGGGAAGGGGGTACTTTGCAGCTAGTAGTGGAAATGTTACAGATGAAGTTATAGCCGAATACATTAGGACTCAGGATATAGCAGAAAATTTAAAGAACGATAACTTCAACATAAGCGACTTTTAGGCGGCTTCCAGCCGCAGATCGAACCTACCGGCTTCCAGCCGGTAGTAGTTTAGT
>JAEZJL010000083.1 GCA_023415815.1 Bacillota bacterium
TGGCTGCTGGCCTGGGCCGATACGGTCGAAGAGGTCAAGACCATCTGCTGGTGCGGGAAGAAGGCGATAATGAACGCCAGGCTCAAGGACGGAAGGGTTGTCAAAAAGGGCGAACAGATAGAGCTCGGCGGCAATGAGAGATATACCAGCCTGTGCAGGGCGCACTGGCATGACGGCTTGTTAGGCTGAAGCAAGGGCGCGATAAAAATCTACATAGCAAATCAAAAGATATTTTTCCAGTGAACTTAAATATTTATTGACTTTTTACTATTAAAGTTAGTGAAAATTATGTCGATATACTGGAGGAATATATCAAAATATGTCGAATTTATATATTACATTTGGAAATTGAATAAACCAAATAATTATTTTACCGAAGAAAAAGGGGGTGTAATTTACATGCCCGGAGTATTGATTGTCGATGATGCGGCATTTATGCGCATGTCTCTCAAAGCCATCCTGGAAAGAAATGGTTACCGGGTGACGGGGGAGGCTGAAAATGGCGCTGCCGCAGTCAAAAAATGCAGGGAGCTGCTGCCCGATATAATAACCATGGACATTACTATGCCTGAAATGAACGGAATTGAAGCTCTCAAGGAAATAAAGAAATTCCATCCCGGCGTCAAGGTCGTCATGGTATCCGCTATGGGCCAGGAATCATACGTGCGGGAGGCCGTTCTGAGCGGAGCCAGGGAATTCATTTTAAAACCCTTCAAAGAAGAAAACATCGTCGACATTCTTGGTAAATTATCAAGATAGCTTATTAATTACTGCAAAGGGGTGGTTCATTAACCGATATGAGATATTTCCGGAATAATTGAAAAGAAGGTGGAGTCGGATGGAAATTACAGGCGGTAAATTTCTCACTTTCCTGTTGGACAGCGAGGAATACGGAATACCCATTAACAAGGTGAAGGAAATCATCGGCATTATGGACATTACGAATGTCCCCAGGACGCCTGCTTTCATCAAAGGCGTCATCAACCTGAGAGGAAAGATAATACCCGTAATGGACCTGAGACTTAAATTCGGACTGGGCGAGAGGTCTTACAATCAGCGGACCTGCATCATTGTCGTCGAAGTGGATTTTTCCGGTTCCAGGAGGACGATGGGTATCGTGGTGGATACCGTATCAGAGGTGGCAAGCATCCAGAAAAACGATATAGAGCTGCTGCCGGAATGCGGCGCCGGCGCGGATACCGCTTTTCTTACGGGGCTGGGGAAGGTGAAGGGGAAGGTCATATTGCTTCTTGATATCGAACAGGTACTGGGCAGTGAAGAAAAAGTTCAAATAAACGAAATCAGATAGGGGGGCTGCATTTGTTGAAAAATATGAAGCTGGGAATGCGTCTGGGTTTGGGGTTCGGCCTGATACTGGCATTTTTGCTGGTGATGATGGCGCTTGCCATCATCAGCCTGAAGGGCATACAGGAAAACATGACGAGAATAATTGACGTCAACGAATACAAAATGGACTTATGCCAGACCATGTCCGAGTGTATTTACAAGGTGGCGCTGGATACGCGGGAATTGATCCTCACGGAAGACAATGGGACCAAGGAAGCCCTGAAAAAAGAGATCTCCGACCTCAGGGCGCTCTATGACTCAACCTCGGAGGCCCTGGACAAGACGCCCGCCACGGAAACCGGAATGCAGCTCCGCAATAAGATAAAGGAGCAGCTTGCTCAGACGAGGCCTTTGACGAATAAGGTGGTAGAGCTTGCCTTGGATGAAAATGACTCTGAAGCCACAGAGGTGCTTTTAAACGAAGCAAGTCCGGCCCTTAACGCGTGGCTGGCCTCGCTAAGCGAAGCCGTCCGGCTTCAGCGCGATACCAATGCGAAGGAAGCGGCCGACGCGGAAGCAAGGGATAATAGCACACTGGTGATTATAATCGTCCTCGGCTCGCTTTCCGTTGTGCTGGGACTGCTGATTGCGTATTTTGTCACCCGGGGTATAACGAAGCCGGTCAACCGCATCGTGGGAAGCCTTTCGGAGGGGGCGCAGCAGGTGGCTTCGGCCTCCGACCAGCTTTCCGCCACAAGCCAGCAGCTTGCCGAGGGCAATTCGGAGCAGGCGGCTTCCATTGAAGAAACCTCCTCCACCCTGGAGGAATCCGCTTCCATGGTCCGTCAGAATTCGGAAAACACGAAGCAGGCGGCCCAGCTTGCCGCTCAGACCAAAGCCTCCTCGGACAAGGGAAACGGCGACATGCGGGAAATGATGGACTCGATGAACGAGATCAAAAAATCCAGCGATCAAATAGCAAAAATCATAAAGGTAATTGACGAAATCGCCTTCCAGACGAACATCCTGGCATTGAACGCCGCCGTGGAGGCCGCAAGGGCGGGAGACGCCGGCATGGGCTTTGCGGTGGTGGCGGAGGAGGTCAGGAACCTGGCGCAGAGAAGCGCGCAGGCAGCCAAGGACACGGCGGCAATCATCGAGAGCAATATAGAGCTGTCCGAAAAAGGCGTCAATGTCGCCAGAAAGGTCGGCGAGTCGCTCTCGGAGATCAATGTCCAGGCAAGGAAGGTCAACGAGCTTATGGATGAGATAGCCGCCGCCAGCCTGGAGCAGTCGCAGGGCATATCGCAGATAAACAAGGCGATCTCCCAGATGGAAAAGGTGACGCAGCAGAATGCCGCAAACGCCCAGGAAAGCGCCTCCGCCTCCGAGGAATTGAGCTCGCAGGCCCAGAACCTCAGAAGCATCACACAGCAGCTCGTCATGCTTGTCAACGGCAAAACGGCGTTTGCGGAGGCCGCTTACGGAATGCCCGGAGGCGGCAGGCGCCGTACCGCAGGGGGATATGCGGCCGCCGGCAAAGCCGGGATTTCTGCAAAGCGCCGTAATGCGTACATGCCCGAAGCAGGGGAACCGGACCCGGAGGACATCATTCCGCTGAATGAGAATACCGGGGAGTTTTGACACCGATGATAAGGGGTATGGGACATGGAACAGTTCGGAGACAGGCATTTCAGAAAATTCAGCGAGCTCATTTGCGCCAGCTTCGGCATTACCATGGGCGAAGCCAAAAAGGAGATACTCCGTACCAAGCTGGACAGACTTGTGTCCAGATACGAGCTCCAGTCATACGACGAATACTACAAAAGACTTGTAGAGCGGGAAAACAAAGAGCTTTTTATCGAGTTTGCAAACGCGATTACGGTAAATATGACGTCGTTTTTCCGTGAAAACAACCATTTTGAGTACATTAAAAATAATATGGCCGGCCTCCTGAAAGGCAATCCCAGGATAACGGACAGAAATGAGATAAGGGTCTGGAGCTCCGCCTGCTCCACAGGGGAGGAGCCGTATACGCTTTCCATGGTTTTGAAAGAGCATTTGCCGGGAGGGATAAGGATCAAGGTACTGGCTACGGATATCAATTCCGACGTACTTGCTTCGGCTCAAAAGGGTCTTTATCCCTCATCGGTTAAAAACGATGTAGGGGGCGAATACCTGCGCAGATACTTCGAGATGTATGACGGGGGCTACAGGATCTCGGGCGAGCTCAGAAGGCTTGTGACCTTCAGGCATTTCAACCTGATGGACAGGTTTCCGTTCAGGGACTCCTTTGACATGATTTTTTGCAGGAACGTAATGATCTACTTCGACACCGTCGTCCGCCAAAAGCTGCTGGATAAGCTCTACGACTCCCTGGCGCCCGGAGGACTGTTATTTATCGGGCATTCGGAAAGCATCTCCCCGCACTCGCACCGATTCAAATACCTTCAGCCCACGGTCTATAAAAAGGACTGACGGCATAATATCACCGGAAAGGCGGCGCATTTATTATGGACGACCTGATGAGCATTTACATAGAAGACATGAAGGAATTCCTCGGCGTGCTCGACGATTCCATCCTCTCCCTTGAGCGGAATCCGGGCGACGCCTCGGCCGTAAGCGAGATGTTCAGGGCCTATCATACGATGAAAAGCTCCACGGCCGCCATGGAGTTCAGAAAAACAGCCGGCTTTATACACCGCATGGAGGATTTGCTGCAGGAAATAAGGGAAGGAAAAATCACCGTAAAACCCGATATCATTAAGCTTTTTTTTAAAACCTACGATTTGCTGGACAAATTTCTAGGCAGCGTAATCCGAAACGGAAGCGAAGGAGACTGCGAATATTCGGACGCCATGGAGGCCGCCGGAAAAATAATTTCAGGGGACGGCGGTTTTACACAAACAGCCGCCCCGCTTCCCCCCGAGGCAACGGAAGGGGAGGCGGGCTTTGTCCTCGGAGAGGCTGATGTAAAAAAGCTCGGGGAAGCCCTGGGCAGGGGAAGCCTGGCCTATAAGCTCACGGCGGTGATCGATGAAAACTGTGTTTACAGGTCCGTACGGACGTGGATGATCTTTGAGGAGCTTGAAAAGCTGTCCGCGATCATATGCTCGGACCCGCCAAAGCCCGATTCGGAGGATTTTATAAACGGCCGGTTTGAGTTCGGCGGGTCGAGGGTACGGGCGGTCATCGTATCCGAAGCGCCGCGGTACGAGCTCCTGCAGGAGCTTAAGTCTGCGGTAAGCGAGATGAGCGATATCGAGCTGGCGCCCATCGGGCCGTATTTTGCGAAGGGCATGGATTTTGATTCGCTTCGTCAGGATTCCGATGGGAAGGTCGGTCCGGGTACGGATGACGAAGACCTTTCGGGAATAATCGACGGCATCATAGGCACTGAGCCCGAATGGCCGGTTCCGGCCGGAGCCGGGGAGGACAAGGCGGCTCGCGGCGGCGCCGTTCCGCCTCCCGGCGGCCCGGAGGATGCCAGGAGGGATCAAAAGAGCCAGGCCTATATCCGTATTCCCGCAGGCAAGGTCGACAATCTGGTGGACCTCCTCGGAGAGCTCATCATCACCCAATCCCTCCACAAGCAGGATATCAGCGAGGCCTTCAACAAGGACAGCAGGCTTGTCAATAACATAATAAGGATGGAGAGGATTGCGAAGGATATCCAGGACATAACCATGTCGCTCAGGATGGTCTCGCTGAAGCAGACCTTCCAGAAAATATGCAGGATAGGCCGGGACACGGCCGCGGAGCTGGGCAGGAGCGTAGAAATCCTTATAAGGGGCGAGGAGACGGAAATAGACCGGAACATCGTTGAAAAAATACACGACCCCATGATGCATCTGATACGGAACGCCATTTCCCACGGCATAGAGCCGGAGGCGGAAAGGCTGGCCGCCGGAAAGCCGCCTGCCGGCTGCATACTGATACAGGCCTGCAATAGAAGGGGAAACGTATACATAGAAATAAGCGACGACGGAAAGGGCCTCAATCCGGACAGAATATACGCCAAGGCAGTGGAGAAGGGTCTTGCGGACGCATCGGGGAAATACTCCGAGGATGAAATATTAAGATTGATCTACCTGCCCGGATTTTCGACCGAAGAGAGCGTCAACAGCATTTCCGGCCGGGGAGTCGGAATGAATGTGGTGCAGACCGAGATCGCGAGGCTGGGCGGGAAGATAGAAATCCGGAACAGCCAGGGCTGCGGCTGCGCCTTCATCCTGAAAATACCGGTCAACCTCGCGACGATCAACGGTACGATTGTGAGCATATCCGGAAGCAAATACATCGTTCCGACTCTCAACATCAAGCAGATATTGAAGCAGGAAGCGGAGCAGTGGATTTCTATCAAAGGAAAAAGGTCCATGGTGAGGATAAGAAACGAAATACTGCAGGTCATACCTATAAACAGTATACTGGATTCCGGACATGAAGACGCGAAAGACGTATCCGGCCTCATCATGGTCGTGGAACACGAGCAAAAGCTTATGGCGCTTCCCGTCGCTTCGATCGAGGGAAAGCAGGAGGTAGTCGTAAAATCCATAGGCAGCGATTTCAGGCATCTGAATTTTGTGTCCGGCGCGACGATCCTCGGAGACGGCAGGGTTTCCTTAATACTTGATATCGACGCGCTGTTCAAACTGGCCGGCGACTCCCGCCTCACGGCCGCAAATGAAGCCATATAAGGATTTGAGGTCCGAATGGAAAATAAAATAAAGGTTTTGATCGTCGACGATTCGGCGCTGGTAAGAAAAATACTCACGCAGGAGCTTTCCGCAGATGCTTCCATCGAGATCGTGGGAGCCGCTCCCGACCCTATCATTGCGAGGGACCGGATCGTACGGCTGAGCCCCGACGTGCTGGTGCTTGATGTTGAAATGCCCCGAATGGACGGGCTTACCTTCCTGGAAAAGCTCATGAAGCATCGCCCCATGCCTGTGATCATCCTGAGCTCCCTTGCCAAAAACGGCGGGGACGTAGCCATAAGAGCCCTGGAACTGGGAGCCGCGGAGGTGCTGGCAAAGCCCGGAGGCTCCTATTCGGTAAAGGATATGAGCCTGCAGCTGGCCGACAGGATAAAAGCCGTGGCAGGCATGAAGCATTTCCGGCCGGACGGAGAACCGCCGAAGGGCGCGGCTGCTCATATTTCGGGGGCGGCCCTGCTGAAGACCACAAACAAGGTGATCGCCATCGGCGCATCCACCGGCGGGACCGAGGCCATCAGAAATATCCTTGTCCGGCTCCCGGCCAGCATGCCGCCGATCCTTATCGTCCAGCACATGCCGGAATTTTTTACCCGTTCGTTTGCCGAGAGGCTGGACAGCCTGTGTGCGCTGTACGTCAAGGAGGCTGAGGACAGGGAGCTTCTTGCGCCCGGGAAAGTGCTGATAGCACCGGGCAACAGGCATATGGTGCTGAAAAGAAGCGGAGCGGCATATTATGTTGAAATAAAGGACGGCCCTCTCGTATATCACCAGAGGCCTTCGGTCGAGGTCATGTTCAATTCCGTGGCAAGGTATGCCGGTCCGAATGCCGTCGGAGCACTGCTGACGGGTATGGGAAAGGACGGGGCCGGGGGCCTGCTTGAAATGCGGAAGGCCGGGGCGGATACCATCGCCCAGGACGAGCAGAGCTCCATCGTTTACGGAATGCCGAAGGAGGCGGCCAATATCGGCGCAGCCGCCAGGATCCTGCCGCTGGACGCCATACCCGGGGCGCTGTGCGAGGCGGTGAAGTGAAAAAAATCCATGAAGCGATAAACCATCCGGCCGGCCAAAAAAATATAGAATTGGCCGGCTTAATAATGTAGAATTATATACGGACAGAAAATTGCGGATAAGGAGAGAAGCATGGTAGCACATATATTGAATAAAATGACGGCCTATTTCGGCCGCGACGTGCGGAGGATAAACCACGCTCTCAAGGTTTACGGCTTTGCGCTCGCCATAATGGCGGATGAGAACCTGAGCGGCAGGGATGTGCTTGCAGTAGAGCTTTCGGCTGTGCTGCACGACATAGGAATACACGAAGCCGAGCGGAAGTACCAATCTTCCGCAGGTAAATACCAGGAGCTTGAAGGCCCTCCCATTGCGAGAGCCCTGCTTGAGGAAGCGGATGTGGACAGCGGCGTCATCGACAGGGTCTGCTTTATTATCGGGAATCATCACAGCTACGGCAAAATAGACGGCAATGATTTTCAAATCCTTGTTGAAGCCGACTTTCTCGTCAATATTTTCGAAGACGGGATGGACGCAGGCCAGATAGGGAGCATCAGGGACAAATATTTCAGGACGGCCGGCGGACTGGAGATTATTAACAGTATGTACGGGGGGATGGAATAAAGTGGACGCGGAATATTTCATTTCGGCCCTTGGGCTTGAGAAGCACCCGGAAGGCGGCTATTACAGGGAGATATACAAAAGCGGCGGCCTGATCACGGACAGCGGCCTGACAAACCGCTTTGAAGGGAAAAGACATCTTGCGACCAGCATATATTTCCTCCTTAAGTCAGGGGAGGTTTCCAGGCTTCACCGCTTGAAGTCGGACGAGCTCTGGTATTATCACGCCGGGGCTTCCATGACCATATATGAAATCGGACTGGACGGCGAGATGAGGACGCACAGGCTGGGCCTGGACACAGAGGCCGGCGAGCTGCCGCAGGTTGTGATTCCGGGCGGCTGCAT
>JAEZJL010000085.1 GCA_023415815.1 Bacillota bacterium
ATCTTCTAGGGGACCCGGGCAAAGCCATTTTCTCGGTGATCGCCGTCATATGCTGGCAATATGTGCCCTTCTACATGGTGTATTTTCTGGCGGCCCTGAGCTCGCAGCCAGTGGAAATATTCGAGGCCGCCATTATAGACGGTGCGACCCGGGGCCAGTACTTCTGGAGGGTAGCGCTGCCCATCATGAAGGGCTCCGTCAAAAGCGCCGCGATTTTGTCGCTGGTCGGCTCGCTGAAATACTTCGACCTGATCTACGTCATGACCCAGGGAGGTCCCAACAGCGCCACGGAGCTGATGGCCACCTACATGTACAAGAACGCCTTCCAGATGATGAAGATGGGCTACGGCTCCACAGTGGCCTCAGGCATGTTCGTTATCATTACAGTGATATCGCTCTTCACGCTCAACGCAATGAATAAGGAACGGAGAGGTGTACCGAGATGAAGCTGAAAATTACCCCGTCCAAAGCAACCGTCGCTGTTCTGGCAACCGTCTGGCTTGTCATCGCCGGCGCTCCGTTCTATTTTATGGCGATATCCGGCTTCAAGGAGCAGTTTGAAATATTCACCGCCGGAGTATTTGCCCCGCCGAAGGGGCTGTACCTGAACAACTTTAAAACAGTTATCGAGGGCAGTTTCTTCCGGTACATGCTCAACAGCGCGCTTGTAGTTTCGCTCTCGCTTGTACTGATATTGATGACCTCCGCTTTCGCAGCTTACCCGTTTTCAAGGCTCAGGTTCAAGCTCAACCGGCCCTTGTTTGGGATCGTGGTGGCCGCCATGGCTGTGCCCATACACGTCACCCTGATACCCCTGTTTCAGCTGACTCAGGCAATTAATCTTTATGATACGGTTTGGGCGCTGATAGGCCCGTATACGGCCTTCAACCTCCCTATCTCCGTTTTCATCCTCACCGGCTTTATGGCGGAGATCCCTGCCGAGCTGGAGGAGTCGGCGGAGATCGACGGCTGCGGGAAGTTCCGCACCTTCTTCAGCATCATGTTCCCCCTGTCGAAGGCCGGGCTGGCCACGCTTGCCATTTATAACGGCGTGAATATGTGGAATGAATTCAGCTTTGCGCTGGTGCTCACGCAATCGGCAAAGAGCCGGACCCTTCCGCTATCCATTTGGGAATATCAAGGGCAATATAATTCGAATATTCCCATGGTGATGGCCGTCCTTACGCTGTGCGCGCTGCCGATGATCATAGCCTTTATAATCGGCCAGGATAAGCTCATCAAAGGCATGATGGCGGGAGCCGTCAAGGGGTAGCGCATACGAAGCAGGTTGATTGAGCGTCAGGTTATGTAAAGCGGAATAGAAAAAACAAGCCGCGCGGTATATAATTGATATGTCGGAAATTTTCTTTGTGAGGCCTGCCATGAAAAAAGCAGCCGGGATACTCTGCGCTCTGGCGCTGGTATCGGTTTTAACAGGGTGCCTTTATGACAATGACGCTATAAGCCGGCAGAATCCGGAGAAAAAGCGGCTGACGCTTTATACCATCCAGGGCGATTCTGCGGTAAGCCAGGTGATCGCCGATTCTGAAAAGCGGTTTGAGGATGCCAATAAGGACTTTGACGTCATAAGGGTGTTCATAGCCAACGATGTTTATAAAAACAAGCTTTCGGTGTGCGCGGCAACCAACCAGATGCCGGACGTTTTCCCGACTTGGGCCGGCGGAAGCCTGAAGGAGTATGTCGGTATAGGCAGGGTCGTCAATCTCAGCGGTTATATGAAAAAGGACAACTACATCTCGAGGTTCAATGAAAGGGCATTGAGGATGGTGACCGATAATAAAGGGATATGGGGCGTCCCCGTTGAAAACATGACCATCGCCCTCATTTTTTATAATAAAAATATCCTTAACTCCCTGAACCTTGAGCCGCCACGGACCTACGGCCAGCTGCTCGATACCGTGAAGGCGCTGAAAAGCCACGGGTATATTCCGTTTGCCCTTGCCAACAGGACCGGATGGACGGGCTCCATGTTTTACATGTACCTTGTCGACAGGCTCGGAGGGCCGTCTGTTTTTGAAAACGCGGCAAACAGGAGGACCGGAGGCTCGTTTGGGGACGACGTTTTTATAAAAGCCGGAGAGATGCTCCGGCAGCTGGTGGATACGGGGGCTTTTCCCGAGGGCTTCAACTGGCTTGACGAGGATTCCGGCGACGCAAGGGAGCTGATGTATAACGAATCCGCCTGCATGATGCTGACCGGAAGCTGGTTCATCAGCAACATGAAGTATGAAAGGCCCGGATTTGCGGACAGAGTGGGTATCATACCTTTCCCTTCCGTAGAAGGCGGCAGGGGCGATCCCAGAAACACCGTAGGTACGATGGGCGACAACTTTTACTCCGTCGCCTCCTCCTGCGCATACAAGGACTCTGCGTTTGAAATGATCAAATACCTCATTGACGATATTGCGCTGGAAGATCGGATCAACGCCGGCCGTATCCCCCCGGTCAAGGATCCCGCCCTGAAGGACGCGCTAACAAATGAAGTGCTCGGTTACATAAACCGGTCGCCGAACGTCCAGTTCTGGTACGACCAATATCTTCCTCCGAGGCTGTCGGAAGCCCACCTGACGCTCACAAGGGATATATACAGCGGCAAGGACCCGGAGGCTGCGGCCCGGAGGATGGAGGAAATCACGGAAGAATATTTTGAGCAGTGATTTTGCGGCAGGGGCTCCTCTGTGCGCACGGTGGGAAGATGAAAGCATTGAAAGCATATCCGCTAAGAGAATATTTCGGAAAGCTGCCGTTCAGATATAAGCTCGCTTATTATCTCGTAGCAACCATCTGCATAACGGTTTTCATAGTCGTTTTCTGCTCCTACACGGTCACGAGCCGCTCTATTATGAAGCAGGCAAGGGATATGACCATGCAGCAGCTCGAGCAGAACACCCTGAATCTCCAGAATTTCATCGAATCCGTTGAGCGCCTGCCCGACACCATCGTGACCGACGGCAGCCTGCAATACTACCTTTCGAACAGAGATGAAAACACGCCGGAGTTTACTTCATACGTGGACAACGTTTACAGATCCATGTCAAATATGCTTATTTCAAACAGGGATTTAACCTATATATGCGTATATAAGGCCCTCAACAGCAAAGTGCTGTACCTAGGGCCTACAAAGGCCGGAAAGATATCCGACTATTCTGAAATGGTATCCTATATGATGAAATACCCCATAACAGGAAACACGATAAGGGTCAGCTTCAGGAACGATCCCATTATTACCGACAGGTATACGCTGACTATTTATCAGCCCATCTTCGATAAATATGCCATAAAAAAGCCTCTGGGCATGCTGTGCATGTCGGTCGAGGAGGAAGCCCTTACAGGCTTCTACTCTCCCAAAAACCCGGATCTTCCCCTCGAAACCTTTATCATGGACGGAAGCGGGACTGTCGTATCCCACAGCGATAAAAGCAAAATCAAAACCGACGCGGGGCTTCACGGCATTATCAACAAGGAGGACGGCTCGGCCGAGCTGGACGGCAAGCTCGTCGTATACAAATATTTCGGCAACTGGGACTGGTATGTGATAGGCACTCTGCCGGTAAGTTACCTGCTCAGGGACAACAACCTGCTTTTGATGGTGATCCTCCTGATCGTCCTGATAACGGTATTAACAGCGACATTTATCTCCTTCAGCTTCAGCAGGCATTTGCTGAGACCCTTCGATGAGCTCATCTACCGGATGTCCAGGGTGTCAGTCGGGGACCTCACCACGCGCATCAACCTTACGACCTACGACCATGATTTCAGGCAGGTATCGGAGGGCTTCAACCTCATGGTGGGGCAGATACACACCCTGATGAACAGGATCTATGAAGAGCAGCGCCAGCTTAAGGAAATAGAGTTCAAAGCCCTGCAGGCGCAGATCGACCCCCATTTCCTTTACAACACACTCGAATCCGTCCACTGGCAGGCGCTTCTGGCCGGGCATCACGACATATCCACGATGGTGAAGGCGCTTGCGGGCTTTTACAGGATCAGCCTGAGCAGGGGAGAGGATGTGATCCCACTGAAAAGCGAGATAGAGCATGTGGAAAACTATATGATCATACAGGAATTGCGGTACGCAGATAAAATCGAGTGCTATATCGATATCCCCGAGGAATTCCGCGAGGTCAGGATTCCCAAGATGACCCTCCAGCCCCTGGTGGAAAACACGATTTTCCATGGGTTGAAGGATATGCACAGCAAGGGATTTGTAAAAATTACCGCCGTCAGGGAGGGAGAAGAGCTGGTGGCCAAGGTGATCGATAACTGCGCGGGCATGAATCCGGAGCAGATACAAAATTTAAACCGGACGCTTGCAGAGAATGACAACAACGTCGGTTACGGCGTCCGAAACGTACACCGCAGGATTGAGCTGCTTTTCGGGACCCCTTACGGCTTGTTTTACGAGATAAACGAGTTTGGAGGCGTGACGGTTAACATAAGACTGCCTATGCATACGGCGGCAGGCAGTCCTCAGGAACGGCAGGTGGTATGATCATGTATAAGGTTTTGATCGTAGACGACGAGCAAATCATCCGAAACGGCCTGTACCAGCTGATCCCATGGGAGAGTCTGGGCATCGGAGGCGTCTTTACGGCTTCGTGCGCCAGGGAAGCCCTGGAGATCGCGAGGAAAAACAGACCCGATATACTGCTCACGGACATATGCATGCCTGAAATGGACGGCCTTGAGATGACGAGACTGATGCTCGGGATCCTGCCCGGGCTGAAGATCATCGTACTGACGGGTCATGACGATTTCAAATATGCCCAGAAAAGCTGCTCGCTGGGAGTCAGTGATTTTATCCTGAAGCCCGTTGACGAGCGGAACCTGGTCAGGTCCATCAAGCTGCAGGTGGAGAGGCTCCGGGGGGAGACCGGCTCCGCCCTAAGGTACAGTCTTCTGAACCGCCGGAGCATGCTCGAAAAACAGCAGGAGCTTGAAGAATCCCTCAAGCAGCTTACCGAAAAATCCGTTGACCGGCCCGAAATAGCAAGGATAACCGAGGAATTGAACCCATCGGACGGCAGCGATTATCAGGTAGCAGTCACAGTGCCCGATATTTCCGCCGGAAGCGTGTGGGAGCAGCACGGGCACCTGCTCCTGATGTCCGTCAAGAGCTTCTTCATAAAGCTTATAGACGCCAATAACGCAGGCTGGACATTCGAGGACCGGCGTGGCAATATCGTAGTGATATTCTTTATCAACCCGAAATGCGCCGCTCCCGCCGAGCAGATAGCAAAGCTCCAGGACATCGTCGGGGTGGAATTCGACGTTGCGCTGAAGGTCGGCATGGGTCCGGTTGTGGAGCGGATAGCGGATATACGCTCCTCCTATGACCAGGCAAGAGAGAACAGCCTGTCTGTGAGTCCGACGGCCAATTCCTGCATAGAGGAGCGCGTACAGGAGGAAGGCTTAAAAAGCGCCGAAAAAACAGCTTTTTACAAAGAAAAAATACTTGATAATTTCCACGACGTGGAGGCGGTTAAGGAGTATATCAAGAAATTTATTAATGAAATCAGGTCCTCCGGCCTTCTCAAAAGCGCGGCCGTGGAAAAGTACTACGACATGGCCTCCGCCTTTTACTGGAAATACCTGACGGCTACGGGCAATGCGGTAGACGGCAAGCTCGAGGCCCTGATTTCGACGTTTCAAAGCAGCGATATCGAAAACTGCGGCGTGTTCCTTGAAATATTCATCATAAAGCTGGCGTACTCCAACAGGAAGCAGATGCATGAAATCGTGCTGGCGGCCACGCAATATATCAACCGGAATCTTACGGAGGACCTGACGGTTTTCTCGCTCGCCGAGCAGTTCCATGTGGCCAGGAATTATTT
>JAEZJL010000097.1 GCA_023415815.1 Bacillota bacterium
TCCATCTGCATCCCGACCTACAACCGGGCGGCAAACCTTGACACCTGCCTTGCCTCCATCCTGTCTCAGACCGGGGACGACCCCATGGTCGAAATCGTGGTCTGCGACAACGCGTCGACCGATTTGACGCAAAAAATCGCAGATAAATACGGTGCGGCCTATAAAAATCTGAAATATCACAGGAACGACGAGAACATAGGGCCGGAAAGAAATACGCTGAAGGCGGTCGGGAGCTCCTCCGGAAAATATGTAATGCTCCACGGAGACGACGACTTTTTCAAGCCGGACACCGTGTATACCCTCCTGGACGTCATCAACCGTAACCGGCAGGCGGGACTCCTTTTCCTGAACGTCCTGAACGACAGCAGGAAGGAGATCGTTTCGCAGGGGATGGACAGCTATCTTGCCATGACCTCCATCTATTCCACATTCATTTCCTCCGTAATTTTCAGAAGGGATGAATACGACAGGATACCGGATCCGGGCAGGTTCGTGGGCTCAAATATCAACCAGGTGTATCTGCAGTACGGTATCCTGCAGCAAAACGCAAGCTTCTGCTTTTATAACAACGCCGCCTTTACATATTCCACAAACACCGCAAAAGGCTATAATTTTGCCAGGGTCTTCGTAAAAAACTACTTTGACATATTGAACTATTTCACGGATAAGGGACTGTCTGCCGAGGTTATCCGCACGGATAAGAAGAACATCCTCGAGCCCTTTATATTGCTATGGTACAAACGTGTGCTCAACAACGGCATAGAGCTTGATGTGAGCGATTTTGAGGAAATTTTCACCGAATATTACAAGGATGAGCCCTACTTTGAATCAGCCCTGAATACCGTGAGGAGCATAAAGAACGGCGCCAAAAAGCCTTAAGCCATTCCTGAGAGGAGTATGACCATGCAGGTTGTTATTTTATGCGGCGGAAAAGGGACGCGTATGCGCGAGGAAACCGAATACCGCCCCAAGCCTCTTGTTGAAGTTGGCGGCAGGCCGATCATCTGGCACATCATGAAGATATACTCACACTATGGGATAAGCGATTTCATCCTCTGCGTCGGCTATAAGGGCGACATGATCAAGCAGTATTTTATAGATATGCGCTGGCGCAACAATGATTTTACGCTGCATACCGGCGGCAGCGGAGAGCCCGAATATTATACCGGAGACAAGGAAAGCTGGAACGTCACGATCGCGGATACGGGCGTTGAGACTCTGACAGGAGGCAGGCTCCGGCTTGTCAGGGATTATATCCGCGAAGAGGAATTCATGCTTACTTACGGAGACGGCCTAAGCGACGTCGATATCGGGCGGCTGCTCGAATTCCACAGGGGCATGGGCAGGCTTGCGACGCTGACGGGGGTCAGGCCCGCTTCCTCCTTCGGGGTGATGAAGGTGGAGGGCGGACTGGTGAAGTCCTTCAAGGAAAAGCCCATACTGGATGACTGGATCAACGGCGGCTTTATGGTTTTGAATAAAAAAATTTTCTCCTATATCCCTGAAAGGGATTGCCCGTTTGAGGAAGAGCCCCTGAAAATGCTGGCGGAGGACGGGCAGCTGGCGGTTTACGAGCACAGCGGCTTCTGGACCGCCATCGACACCTTCAAGGATGTTGAAAAGGCCAACGCTCTGTGGAGTTCGGGCCAAAAACCCTGGAAGCTATGGAATTGATTTTTTGAGGTGAAGATATCATGGGCATATTGCCGAACACAGCCTGCACGCTGCTGCGGGAGCATATGAGAAGGCCTTTCCAGGGCTCTATGCTTGTACTGGGGAAGCAGGACACGTATATGAGCTGGGAGAGCCTGCAATACATTGCCTTGAGACTGGGCGCTTTGCTGACGTCACTTCCGGAGGAGGAGATCGAGCTCAGCCCCAAACCCTGGTCCGTTACGAGCAGATACATAACGGATACCACTTTCTTTAAAGCTCTGGGCTTTTCCAGGGTTGACTCCATGGATTATTCCGATTATGAAGGCGCGGACCTCATTCATGACTTGAACCACATCGTCCCGGAAAAATATTTCGACAGCTACGACGCCATCTATGACGGCGGCACCTGCGAGCACATATTCCATGTGCCTAATTTTCTGACAAGCGTCTGCCTGATGCTGCGCATAAACGGCAGGATCATACACGACAATCCGAGCGCCGGGCTTATAGACCACGGCTTTTACAACATATCCCCCACCCTTTACTACGACTATTATAACGCCAACGAGTTTGAGATAAACAAGCTGAGCGTCTTCAGGCAGGATAAGGACCTGATGATCACAAGCCTGTTTGAAGAGCTGGAATACCACGCCGGCGAATATGATTTCCATAAATGCTACCTCCCCGACAACAAGCTCTATTGCACGACCTGCATAGCGACAAAGCTGAAAGCCTTTGAAAAATGCCTTTACCCGCAGCAGTCCATATGGAGCAGGCTTGAAGGCATGGGGAGCGTGAAACGATGAGCGGCATGCCGGTTGACGCATATGCAGGAAAAACCGTTCTGGTAACCGGGCATACGGGCTTCAAAGGCTCCTGGCTTTCCATATGGCTTACGCTTCTCGGAGCAAAGGTGATAGGCTATGCGCTCCCTCCCCGCACGCTGAACGACAATTATGTCCTCTCCGGACTGAAGCACCGGCTTACGGACATACGCGGCGATATAAGGGATGCGCGGAAGCTCCGGAACGTGCTCGACCAGTACAGGCCGGAATTTGTCTTTCACCTTGCGGCGCAGCCGCTTGTAAGCCGTTCGTATGAAGATCCCGAGGAAACCTTCGAAATAAACTTCAAGGGTACCCTCAACCTGCTGGAGGGCATAAAAAAATCGAGCCACGTCCGGGCGGCCGTGATCGTAACCTCGGACAAATGCTATGAGAACAGGGAGCAGCCGTGGGGCTACCGGGAAACCGACCCTCTGGGGGGATATGACCCGTATAGCGCCAGCAAGGGCTGCGCGGAAATACTGACCGCGTCCTATCGAAGCTCCTTCATGAATCCTGTCGATTACCGAAAGCACGGAAAAGCCCTTGCAACCGCCCGCGCGGGCAATGTGATAGGAGGAGGCGACTGGTCCCCCGGCCGGCTGGTGCCCGACTGCATACGGTCGCTGATGAGCGGCCAGGCGGCGGAAATAAGGAATCCCGGCTCGGTCAGGCCGTGGCAGCATGTCCTGGAGCCCTTATGCGGATATCTTACGCTTGCCGCAAGGATGTACGAGGACGGACCGGCCTACGGCGAGGCGTGGAATTTCGGCCCGGCGGCCTCGACGGTACCCGTGAAAGCACTCGTTGAAGTGCTGATCAGGGAATGGGGCGAGGGCAGCTGGCTGGACCGTTCGGAGCAGGCCTCGCGCCACGAAGCCGCGCTTCTGAACCTGGACAGCACAAAGGCCCTGTTCCGCCTCGGCTGGAAGCCCCGGCTGACCCTGGAAGAAGCAATAGGATACACTGCCGAATGGTATAGAAACTGCCACAAAAAGGATTGCCACAGTATTTGTGTTGAGCAGATCAACCGGTATATGCAGCTTTGCTGCGATTCATGAGGCTGTTATTGTTATGAAGCTTTCGGACTATATCGCAGATTTTCTGTCCAAACAGGGCGTGACCCATATTTTCGGCTTTGCCGGCGGCGCCGTCACCCATATGCTGGATTCGCTGCACGGGCGCAGGGACATCCGCTTTGTCAGCGCCTACCACGAGCAAGCCGCCGCCTTTGCGGCCGAGGGCTATGCCAGGGCGAAGAACGATATCGGCGTGGCCCTGGCGACCAGCGGCCCCGGAGCGACCAACCTGCTCACCGGGATAGGAAGCGCCTATTTCGATTCCATTCCCTGCCTTTATATAACAGGCCAGGTCAACACCTATGAATATAAGGGCGATATGAGGCTCAGGCAGCTCGGATTCCAGGAAACCGACATCGTCGGCATAGCAAAACCGATCACCAAATATGCCGTCAGGGTGTCCGATCCGCATAAAATAAAATACGAGCTGCAGAAATCCGCGGCCCTGGCCCGCAGCGGCAGAAAAGGGCCTGTCCTGCTGGATATCCCCATGGATGTGCAGCGGGCGGATATCAAACCTGAGGAGCTGGAGGGGTATGAGGTGGAATCCGGCGGAGAAGCGGACGACTTCAGGCTCGCCGATATCCTCCGGCTGCTTGGCTCAGCCCGGAGGCCTGTTATCCTGGCAGGCGGCGGGGTCAGAGCTTCAAACGCCTCCGGGCTGCTCGACCGTTTTTCAAAGCGGACGAATATCCCGGTGGTCTGCTCGCTGATGGGCCTGGACGCCTGCGATCAGGGCTCCGGCCTGTTCTGCGGCATGATCGGGGCATACGGCAACAGGTACGCCAATCTGACACTTGCCAACAGCGACCTGATAATTTCTCTGGGCTCAAGGCTGGACAGCAGGCAGACAGGCACCAGGCCGGCTTCCTTTGCCCGCGAGGCAAAGCTTGTGCGGGTGGATATCGATGAAAACGAGCTGGAGAGGAAAATAAAAGGGGATGAGATACAGGTCCGGGCGGATATATCCCATTTCCTCAAGGCTCTTACGGAAAGCCTGAGCCATACGTCTCTGCCGGATATCCGCCCCTGGCTGGCCCGGATCGCAGGCTACATGGACAGGTACCCCTCCTACTCGGACATCAGCAGCATGCATCCGAATTCCATCCTGCATAAAATCTCCGAATATACCGGAGAAAACGATATCATATGTCTCGACGTAGGCCAGAACCAGATGTGGGCGGCCCAGTCCCTCCGCCTCAAAAGCGGCCAGCGCCTGCTCGTATCGGGAGGCATGGGCGCCATGGGCTTTTCCCTCCCGGCAGCGGTCGGCGCGCATTATGCCTCCCCCGGGAGGACGGTGATCTCCTTCTGCGGCGACGGCGGAATGCAGATGAACGTCCAGGAACTCCAGCTCCTCAAGCGAAACAACATCCCGGTGAAGATCATCGTACTGAACAACCGCTGCCTCGGGATGATACGGCACTTCCAGGAGATGTACTTCGAAAGCCGGTACGAGGGAACCATCGAGGGCTATTCCGCCCCGGATTTCTGCAGGATCGCGGAAGCATACGGGATCAGAAGCCGCAGGCTCGAAGCTGTCGGCGAGCTTGAGGACCTCCGGCATCTGCTGAAAGCAGAAGGACCGTCCCTCATGGAGATCTCCCTGGACCGGACCACCTATGTGTACCCCAAGCTGGCCGTCAACAGGCCCCTTGAAGACCAGGAGCCCCTGCTCGGCAGGGATGAATTCCTTGAAAACATGATCGTAAAACCGGCTGCGGAGGATTCCACATGAACGGGCGGATCATCGGCGAAGACCTGGACAGCATTATCAAATGCAGGCTTCCCTGGGAGAAGCTTGCCGGCAAGACCGTTTTAATCTCCGGCGTCGGAGGCTTTATAGCTTCATATATGGCAATGGCTCTGCTGCGCCTGAATGATACATGGACTGAAAAAAGCATAAAGGTTGTCGGCGTAGCTAGGGACGGAAGCAAAGCCATGTCCCGGTTTTCCGCCTTTGCCGGCAGGGATGACCTGCGTATCCTTGTTCAGGACATCCGCGACCCTGTCGAAACCGGCGGAAAGGCCGACTATATCATCCATGCAGCCAGCCAGGCAAGCCCCAGGTATTACGGCGCCGATCCGGTCGGCACCCTGGGCGCCAATATTTTCGGGACCTCAAACCTCCTGGAATCGGCAAGGAGGAATGCCGCGGAGGCCTTCCTTTTTTTCAGCAGCTCGGAGGTTTACGGCAGGACGGCCGAAAGCGGCATCCCTGTCAAAGAGGACGCCTACGGCTATCTTGACCCCCTGGACATACGCTCGTGCTATGCCGAAAGCAAGCGCATGGGTGAAAACATGTGCATATCCTGGTCCCGGCAGTACGGAGTCCCTGTAAAAATTGTCAGACCGTTTCATACGTACGGTCCGGGGCTGAAGCTCGACGACGGGCGGGTATTCGCCGACTTTGTTTCGGATGTCGTACACGGCAGGGATCTCGCCGTGAAGGGGGACGGCAAGGCAAAAAGAGCATTTTGCTATCTTTCCGATGCCGTTGCCGGATTTTTTACGGTGCTTCTCAAAGGAGAAAGCGGGGAGGCATACAACGTAGGAAACGACAGGAGCGAAATCAGCATCATGGGGCTGGCGGAAACACTTGCGGGGCTCTTCCCGGAAAAGCGTCTCCGGGTGATAAAAAATGCTGAGACCGAAGACGCCGGATATATCAGAAGCAAGGTGGAGAGGAGCTGTCCCGATATCGGCAAGGCCAGGTCGCTGGGCTGGGAGCCCGTGATTGGCATTGAAGAAGGCTTTTTAAGGACAATAAGGAGTTATTTATGAAGGATTTGAAGGAGCTGAAGGATAAATACAAGGGCGGGCAGATCGCCAAGCCCGAATACATAGACCGGATGCACCTGCTGCACCGGTATCTTTTCCAGTATGCCGAGTTTATCAAGGATACGGATATCTCAAAAATAGAAATATCCGACGGCGTTATCGTCATGACTGTCCGCAGCACGGGCGCAAGCTTCTACTGCGACCCGGACGACAAAAGGCTTGTGCCAGTCGAGATAATGAACTTCGATTCCTACGAAAAAACGGACTTCGATATGATATTGAAGCTTATCTGCGAAAGGCCGGTCATATTCGACATAGGCGCCAACATAGGCTGGCATTCGGTCAATTTTTCTAAGCTAATCAGGGATGCCCAAATATATGCCTTCGAGCCCGTGCCCAGGACCTTCGGGTTCCTCGAAAAAAACATAGCCTTAAACAATTCCGCATCCGTAAAGCCGTATGATTTTGGTTTTTCAAATAAAGAGGATAGCATAACCTTTTATTATGACCCCGCGTGCTCGGGAAACGCTTCGGCCGCCGACCTGTCGCATTCCGGAGCAGCCGGGCGCATAGACTGCCGGGTGAGGAAAATGGACGATTTCGTGAAGGAAAACGGCCTGCATGTGGATTTTATCAAATGCGACGTGGAGGGCGCGGAGCTGTTTGTTTTCCAGGGCAGCCTCGGAGCGATAGCCGAGTCCGTGCCTGTTATTTTCACAGAAATGCTGAGGAAATGGTCCGCCGCCTTCGGCTATCACCCGAACGACATCATCCGCCTGCTCGGCGGCCTGGGGTACCGCTGCTTCGTCGTACGGGACGGACTGCTGGAGGGATTCCCCGAAATGGACGAGAGCACCGCCGATACGAATTTTTATTTCCTGCATCCCGAAAAGCACGCCGCGCTTCTGGGCCGCCTGTCCAGATGATGCCCCGGACGGGGGATTCCCTGTCTGAAATAAAATAAAAGTCCGGTAGGAACTTCGGTATGAAAGCAAAAGGAGGCTGTTATGAAGCAAGAGGCCGAGCTGAGGATGGAGATAAGGGAAAGGGTCATAGAATTATATAAG
>JAEZJL010000103.1 GCA_023415815.1 Bacillota bacterium
TGCGCGATGCCCGGACGTTGCTCGCGGCCGACGATCCGTCATCGCTTCCCGACCGGATTTTCACCGAGCCGCTGGAAACGCTGCTCGCTTGGCCGCCGTTGGCCGGGCAGCTCGGGGTGGCGCCGGCCCGTCTGCCGCCTGACTTTCTTCGAGATCCCCCAGATTTACGTTTACATCTCCGTGTTCGGTGACGATCTCATTGTCTTTATTGACAAGAATGTATTTGAATTCATTCAATGCGGACAGGTAGTTCTCTATCGTATTGACGTCCATGATGATAGCCACGCTTCCCAGGCTGGAATTCAGGTTCTTTATGTCGATGATTTTCCTTACGTAAAAAAAGGTGTTGACGTTGATGGCGATATCGTCGTCGTTGATGCGGCTTCCCGACCAGTAATCGAACGTATCGGAGTCCCGCCATTTCCTGTACCAGTCGAAATCGGTTATCCGGTAGTAATTGGTCACCTGACGGCTCAGGATATTGTCCTTCAGGTCGATGATGTAGATGCCGTAAATGCTTGTCCTGTACAGCGCTTCCATTTTTAATTCGCTGGTAAGGTTCATGATCGCGAAGAATTCACTGATCGAATCGTCGCTTTTCTTTTTGTCCCTGCTGTCCTTCAAATAGCTCTGGAGCCTGTTATCCACGGAAATATTCGTGGCAACGGCGCTGACGATGTCCAGGTAGCGGCTGATATTGATCAGAGCCTTACCCGACACATTGTTTACATTGCTGATGATGTTATTTTTAAGGGTATTCTGAAAATTGTAGGTAAATATAAGGCAGACAACCGTCAGCAGGACTAAAAGCAGCAGTCCGTAAATGAGACTTATTTTTCTGCTAAGACTAATGAAAAAGAACCGTTTGAACATTTCCTCACCCGATCGCCATAAACGAATGCATCTTAATATTCTTAGCAGAGCCAGTTTATAATCATCATAACACAGGTCATACCGTTCTTGCAAGAACGGCCCTGGGGATGGTTCCGCTGTTCCGGTTCGCGCCAGACTCCGGGCAAGGGATTCTGCAGGGTGAAAAATTACAAAGGTCTGAAGTTAAAAACAACGATCGCAGGATTCTGTTGTTTATCAGAAAGGCAGGTATTTTTATATTAATACCCGCCGCGTTTTTGGGCGCGGTTTTTTATCATATTCGAGACGAGCATTATGAGCAGCGTGCCTATGATGATGACGGTGCACAGGGCATTGGCGTCGGGGGACACGCCGGTGCGCACCATGCTGAAGATCTTGATGGGAAGCGTGACGCTGCCGATGCCCGAGGTATAGAAGCTGACCACCACATCGTCCAGGGACAGCGTCAGGGCAAGCATGGCGCCGGACATGACGCCTGGCGCGATAATGGGGAGGGTGACGCGTATAAACGTCCTGAAGCGGGTGGCCCCGAGGTCCATCGCCGCCTCCTCCATGGAATTTTCAAAACCGGCTACCCTGGAGCGCACGGTTATGACCACAAACGGCAATGAGAAGGTCACATGGGCGATAATGAGCGTGGTCATGCCGATGGTGATTTTGAACATGGTGAAAAAGGCAAGCAGCGATATGCCCATTACGATTTCCGGGATAACAATGGGGATATACAGCAGGGAGTCCACGACGCTTTTGCCTTTGAAGGCGTACTTGTACATGCCCACCGCCGCAATCGTACCGATAAACACGGTCAAAACCGTGCTTGCGGCGGCGACGATCAGCGTATTTTTAAAGGCCTCCATCAGGGCCTGATTTTCAAGCATCCTTGAATACCATGCAAAGGTGAAGCCCTTGAACTCGATGTTCAGTTTGGAAGTGTTGAAGGAAAAAAAGATCACCACCAGGATCGGGAGATAGAGGAATAAAAACATCAATCCCGCAAATACCGCCGAGGTCGCCTTGACCAGCTTCTTTTTTCTCTTTCTCACAGATATCCCTCCTTCGCGTTCACGCCATATCTTCCAGTCTGCCGCCCACGCGCCTGTATAGCCTCATGAGCAGGATCGTGAGAAGTATCAGCATGATGGACAGCGCAGCGCCGAACGGCCAGTTTCTGGCTGTTATGAACTGGTTGTTTATAAGATTTCCTATCATCATCGCCTTGCTGCCTCCCATGATGTCCGTTATAAAAAAATAGCTCATCGTCGGTATAAAGACCTGTATGATGCCTGCAAATATCCCGGGAAATGTCAGGGGCAGCGTCACCCTCAAAAAGGACCTGTAAGGTTTGGCTCCCAGGTCGCTTGCAGCCTCCAGCAAGGAATTCTCAAGCTTCTCAAGGGAGCTGTACAGCGGCAGCACCATGAAGGGGAACAGGGTGTACACCATGCCGATCATGACTGCGCCGTCATTGTAAAGCAGCTGCAGCGGCTGGCTTATGACCCCGAGCATGGCCAGGAATTTGTTTAATAGCCCGTCGTTTCGCAGTATCGTAATCCAGCCGTAGGTCCTTATAAGCGAATTCGTCCAGAAAGGCAGCATGACCAGCATGACCAGGACGACCTTCAATTTTTTGCTCGTTTTTGTGATGATATAGGCAAGCGGATAGCCCAGCAACAGGCAAAACACCGTCACAAGCAAGGCTATCCACGCGGATTTCAAGAAAATCCGCACATAGAGGAGCTGAAACATGCCCGTGTAATTGTCAAGTGTAAAGGCAGGGACTACTCCGCCGTAGGTTCCCTTTTTAAAAAAGCTTATGGCGAGGACGTATATCACCGGCAGAAGCACGAATACGCAAAGCCAAAAAACCACCGGCCCGACCATTATAAAAAGCGCAGCAAGTTTTTTAAAGCTTCTTTTCATTCCTTCACCTCGATCCGGGGCAGGGTCTCTATCAGGTTATACAGCTTTTCCTCTTCGGTGTGCATGACCACCGCGTCGTTGTTTTCCCAGTAAAGGTAGACCTCGCTTCCCGCCTCGTAGATCTCCGAGCCCGACAGGGAATTCAGCTTCAGCTCCTGCCCGTTTGGGATCTCAACAACGGTTTTGATGACGGAGCCCGTATATATGTGCTCTTTGATCACGCCTCTGATGCTGAAGCCCTCCACCGCGATCCTGGAGCACTTGAGCTTTTCCGGCCGTATGGAGACATAGATGATCTCCTCCTCGTTGAAGCCGGCGGCGTGGGCGATTACCCTTCCCGTTTCGAATAGGATCGTAAGCGTGTTTCCTTCGACTTTTTCAACATACGCCTCCAGAATGTTCGACTCCCCGATAAAATCGGCGACGAACTTTGAAGCGGGATGCTCGTATATTTCGGCGGGCGTCCCCACCTGCTCCAGCACGCCTCCGTTCATGACGGCGATGCGGTCGCTCATCGTCAGGGCCTCCTCCTGGTCGTGGGTTACATATACAAAGGTGATGCCGAGCTTTTTCTGCAAATGCTTCAATTCGACCTGCATCTGCTTGCGCAGCTTCAGGTCCAGGGCTCCCAGCGGTTCATCCAGCAGGAGCACCTTGGGCCTGTTGACCAGCGCCCTGGCGATTGCCACGCGCTGCTTCTGGCCGCCGGACATCTGCGAGGGCATGCGCTTTTCAAAGCCGTTGAGCTGGACCAGTGAAAGCATTTCCGCCACGCGCCTGCGTATCTCGTCCTTTTTGACCCTCTTTTCGACCAGTCCGAAGGCCGTGTTGTCAAAGACATTCATATGCGGGAACAGGGCGTAGTTTTGGAAAACCGTATTGATACTGCGCTCATACGGCTCCTTATCCTCGACGTTCTCGCCCTCCACCCGTATCGTACCGCCGCTCACCTCCTCAAAGCCTGCGATCATTCGGAGCGTCGTGGTCTTTCCGCACCCCGAGGGTCCGAGCAGCGTCAGGAATTCTCCCGGCCTGATTTTAAGGTTAAGGCTCTTGACGACCCTGTTGCCGTCAAAATATTTATCCACATCAATTAACTCGACAATTGCGTCATCAGAGGCATGTGCCATTGTTTTTCCTCCTTAAAGGAAGGTATCGGGGTTATAAGGTCTTCTCTCCTCTTTCGCCGGTGCGTATGCGCATGACATCCAGAACCTCCGATATGAAGACCTTTCCGTCTCCTACGTTGCCTGTAGAGAGTACCTCGTGGATCTCTGTCAGGATACTTTCCATGTCCTCGTCCCATACGACGGTCATCACATGCACCTTCGGAAGAAGGTTTATATCCAGATCCATGCCTTCAAACTCCTTGATCACGCCCTTCTGGTGCCCGCAGCCCATTACGGGGGTTACGGTCATTCCCATATATTCGTTCTTGGCGAGGAGCTTTTTTAAGGCGCCAAGCTTATCCGGGCGCGTAATTATCTCAAGCTTTTTCATAAGAATAACCCCTTTCTGCCGGGCAAGCTTCTTCCATGCCCGGTATAGCCATATTGTAATCTCCTACTGTACCGATTTTATTTCCGACCATATCTTGTCGAAAGCGCTGACGGCGTCTCCGGCATCCTCTGTCAAAACGGCCTTTCTGACCTGTTCGGAGGGGACATTGCTGGCCGGGCAATCCATGTAGGTCTTGCTGAGGTATTGTTCGGCAGCCTTGTTCGGATTGGTATAGGGGTACTCGTCGGAAATCAGCTTGCTGGTCTGAGGGTCGAGCACGTAATTGATGAAGCTCTCCGCCGCCTTCTTATGCTTCGCGCCCTCTGTTACGGCGAAATTGTCAATCGCCATGCTGACGCCCTCCTTCGGCCACGCTATCTGTATATCCGGGTTTTCCTGCATCGCGAGCGCCGCTTCGCCGTTCCATATGAGTCCGGCCGAGGTCTCTCCGCTGATCATTTTGGTTTTGGGGCTGTCGCTGTCGTATGCCTTGACATTTGGTATCAGCTTGAGCAGCCATTCCTTGGCCTCGTCGAGCTTGGCCTGGTCCGTCTCGTTGAAGGAATAGCCGAGCGCCATAAGAGCGATTCCTATAAGCTCCCTCGAGTCGTCAACCATTACCAGGCTTCCCTTCAGCCGGGGGTCAAGCAAATCGTTGTAGCTTTTTATTTCTACGGGACATGTTTTAGTATTCACAGCCAGCAGGGTGAAGCTGACCATATACGGCGCCGTATATACGTTGCCCTTGTCGAAATCCATGTTGAGTATGTCGGGATTGATGTTCTTGATATTCGGGATGTTCGCCTGGTCCAGCGGCTGTATGAGCTTCTGCTGCACCATTGCGTTGATGACATAGTTGCTGGGTACTACGAGGTCGTACTGGGAGTTTCCGCCGGCCATAAGCTTGGCAAGCATTTCCTCATTGGAGGCGTACGTCGCCATCTTCACCTCTATGCCGTACTTCTCCGTAAAACCGTCGAGCACCGATTGCGGTATATATTCGCTCCAGCTGAATATATCCAATTCTTTTTCGGCGCCGCCTCCGGCCGCCTTATCGGCGGAGCCGCAGCCGGTAAAAACCGACGCTGTAATCACAGCGGTTAAAATTATCAACAGGACCTTTTTCATACGAATTACCTCCTTAATTAATGGCAAAAACACTCGCGTCCCGGCCGATTGCTCCGGTTAAAAATCCGAGGCCGACACGCCTTCCGTATTTACGCTTCCGGCGTTACGCCGGATTTACTTAAATAAAAAATCTCTCATTGTCTTTTTGTCCGCACAACAAAACACAATGAGAGACTTCTTTGTTAGGTTATTTATATACGGTCATGGTATATAAATGACGAAGCTTCACAATTTCTAAATGAAGCCACCTTGCTCATCAAGGATATAAAAATATTAAGTTAACTTATTTATTATTTTAGCACAGGTATTTCCCCGTTTCAATAAACCACGGGCCAAAAAGCGCATAAGTCCGTTAATACAGCGCATAAGTCCAAACCGCTGGCCCGCCGCCGGAGGTCATCTCTCGGCGTACCAGCCCAGCTTGCCTGGCGCCAGGTTTATATTGACCTGCTTGACCTCGGTATATTCCTCAAGCCCGTGCACCCCGAGCTCACGCCCGTAGCCGCTCATTTTGAACCCGCCCCACGGAGCTTCGTTGAAGGTCGGATTGTAGCAGTTTATCCACGTAATGCCCGCCCTCAGCTCGCGCATCACGCGGATTCCTCTCGCTCCGTCCGTCGTGAATACGGCTCCCGCCAGTCCGTATACGGTGTCGTTCGCCAGCTTCACAGCCTCCTCCTCCGTCTTGAAGGTCTGTATGGTCACGACCGGCCCGAAGATTTCTTCCTTCACAATCGTCATATCGGAGGTGCAGTCGTCGAATATCGTGGGCTGCACGAAGTAGCCTTTGGAAAGCTCGCCGTCCGTCACCCTCCTGCCGCCGCACACAAGGGTAGCGCCTTCCTCAATGCCCTTTTTTATGTAGCCGAGCACCGTATTCATATGCTCTTCGGATACCAGCGGCCCGATATCGACGTCGGGGTCCAGACCGTTCCCCATCGTCATCCTGCTCGCCCTCTCGGCCAGCCGGGCGACGAATTTATCCTTTACGAATTCCTCTATGATGATCCTGGAGCCTGCGGAGCAGACCTCTCCCTGGTTGAAAAACACTCCGATCATGGCCCACTCGACCGCGCCCTCCAGGTCTGCGTCGGCAAATATGACATTCGGGGACTTGCCCCCCAGCTCAAGCCCGACCTTTTTCAGATTCCCGACCGCCGCGCGGGCTATCGACTGCCCCACCTCGGTGCTTCCCGTAAAGGTCACGATATCGACGTCATGGCTTGCAGCCATCTCATTGCCAACCTTAGACCCCGAGCCCATCACAAGATTTACCGTCCCGGGAGGCAGGCCGATGCTGTCGAGCACCTCGAACAGCGCCACCGCTGAAAGGGGCGTAAGGGTGCTCGGCTTGAAAACAATGCTGTTTCCGGCTGCAAGCGCAGGCGCTATCTTCCATATAGCCATAAGGAACGGGTAGTTCCAAGGGGTGATCTGCGCGCACACGCCTATCGGCTCCCTCACTGTGTAGGAATGCATGGGGCCGAAGCCGTCGTTGACATCGTAGACCTCGCCGTTGGGCTTGGTGATCAGGCCGGCATAATACCGGAAGCAGTTAATGCCGTCGTCCACATCACATTCGGCCTCCCTGAGCGGCTTGCCGTTGTCCAGGGTGTCTATCCGCGCCAGCTCGTCCCGGCGCGCCTTTAACGCGTCCGCTATGCTGAAAATGGTTTCGGCGCGCTTCTGGGCGCAGGTCCTCCGCCATTCTCCCTTTCCGTAAAAAGCCTCTTTTGCCGCGGCTATAGCCAGCCTGGCGTCTTCCGCGTCCCCCTCCGCCGTAATACCTATGACCTCGCCCGTAGCCGGGTTGATCACCTTGCGCGTGGCTCCGGACAACGCCGGAACCCATTTGCCGTTGATATAGTTTAATTTTGTTTCCATAATAAGTTCCTCCCTGTGACAGTCATTTGCGTTCATCAGCTGCCCACCTTTGCCATGGACAGCAGCTTTGTTTCCCCGTAGTGGCGTTCGTAAGGCGAATCCATCTCCATCAGCGAAGCCGGGAAGCCGTAGACAGCCAGCTTTTCTATG
>JAEZJL010000140.1 GCA_023415815.1 Bacillota bacterium
CCTCGTCCCTGTCCAGGACGCCTGCCATTACCATCATCAGGAGCGCCGCGGTTACATTCACGGCAAGCGTCAGAAGCAGCTTTACGCTGCCGCTTTCGATGATCATATCAAAAAACACCAGGATGTACTTTCCGGTTAAGACCATTATGAGACATACGAGTCCCGGCTTAAGCAGCCAGTTCCTGATATCCATTACAAGCCCGGTAAGCCGGTTGATTGTCAGAAGGTTTAGTACGGCCGTAGCCATAAAGCCGGCCACCAGGCCCCATATATAGCTCCGTATGCCATAGGCGGGTATCATGAAGCATACGAATCCGATCCTGATAGCAGAGCCGATAACGGTATTGCGAAGCAGCGCCCCCTGCCGCCCAAGGCCGTTAAGCACTCCCATAAGCGTCTGCTGAAGATATATGAATACGCACGAAAAGGATAACATGTACAGAAGGTCGCCTATTTTTTCCTTTCTGTATATGAGATTGCCTATCTCGTCCGGGTAGGTCATGAAGACGGCCGTAAATATCATTCCCAGTATGAAGGTCACCTGTATGGACCGCGATATCCTGTAGTTCACACTCCTGAAATTCTTCAGGGAAACCGCCTCCGATATCGCCGGTACAAGCGTAGTCGCAAGGGAGGTCGTCACAAGGGAGGGGAAAAATATAAGGGGCAGCGCCATTCCGGAGAGCCTGCCGTATGTCTCCATGCTGTCCGTATAATCCATACCGCTTGCCACAAGCATCCCGGGTATCAGCAAATATTCAACCGCCGACATGATGGAAATCACGAACCTGTTGGCGGACACGGGAGCGGCGATTTTCAGAAGCCTCTTTAATATGCCAAGCCTCCCTGTGGGTTTGCCGCTTGTGGCCTTGCTTTTCCCGCTCCTTTTACGGCATTGATATACAACCGCTAGCACCGCCAGGTTCGACAGCTCTCCGAGTATGGTTCCGGCAACGGCAACCGTGCATGCGAGTTCTATTTCACCGCCGGCAAAATACCCCGCCAGAGCCATTATTATGCCTATTTTTACAACCTGCTCGACGATCTGGGACACGGCGGTCGGCATGACCTGCTGCATACCGTAGAAATAGCCCTTCAAGGCCGAGGAGGCGGCTATCAGTGGGATGCAGGGAGCCAGCAGGACAAGGGAGCCGTAAATCCTTGTGTCCTTCAGCAGCACGCTGCTTATAAAGCCTGCATTGAGATAAAGCAGAAGTGAGACGGACGCTCCGGCGCATATGACCAGCAGGACTGCATTTGCGGTGATCCTCGGAGAATTTATATAGCGCCTCTGAGCCTGCTCCTCAGCGACCATTTTGGATACCGCTATTGAGACTCCGGCTGTAAGCGTCAGGATGATGAGGGTGTATAAAGGCATGATGAGCTGGAAAAGCCCCATCCCCTCCGCTCCGATGAGGTTCGAAAGGTATATCCTGTAGACAAAGCCCAGAATCCTCACAACCAGGCCCGCTGCCATTAGTACTATCGCTCCGCTGACAAACGATTTTTTGAGCATCTTGCCCTCAAAAATGTTATCCTGCTTATTAATATTTTCAGTTTTCGGATATATGCTTTATTTTTGACAGATGCCTTTCCCAAAGGCTGCTCACGGAAATGTAAAGAGATGCGCCCCGTTACCGGGACAGCTGAAAGGTTCCTGCTATGGAAGCGTTATCCGTCCATTCGTGCAGGTATATGTCGTCCCCGTTGAAATCCGCAAGCCAGCCGCGGCTGCCCGTATAGACCATCAGGCTGTTGTTTCCCAGCCATTTTATAAACACTGCGGGCATGTCCGCCGAGTCGCCGGCCGGATAATCCAGTGTAAGCCTGTCCTGCTTCAGACCCTCCATCTCAAGAAGGCTTATCTCAAGAAACTTCTCCCCCTTTTGCAGCAGCGCAAGTCTGCCTCCGTCGGGCGAAAAGGCCGCATTGCCGTTGAAGCCCGCATCCTCCGCTCCCGAAGCGGGAGTGTTCGGAAAGAGCCCGGGCTTGCCGAGAGAAACAGCGGTTTCCCCATCTATAGCCGATATGGCTCCGGCCTCTTCGGAGACCAGGACGACGGGCGCTTTGCCGTTTGCCGAGCAGGCATAGTCAACCCTCCACGGAAGCTCGGCAATTTTTTCCTCGCTGCCCTCTGTTTCCTGGTAAAGCTCGTTTCCCTTCGCAAAGAACAGCCTGCCGTCTTCTGCCTTTCCGGTATAGTAAAACGGCACCTCAACGGGATGCCTGCTGCCGTCCCTCAGTTCATAGATCTCGAGGCCCCCGTCCGTGCGGAGGAGAACCCTGTCGTTATCCACCCAGGAGGCTGAGGAGACATTCCTGAAGCGAACAATACCTCTTCCGTCCGAGCCGGACATGCTCCAGCCGTCCGAAGCACCGTAAAAAAGCAGACGGGCGCGGTCTGGCGAATACCTGGAGCTCCCTTGTATGACAATCTTGCCGCTTCGGGCTATCGTTGTATAAATCTCTCCCCCCTGCCCCTCAAAATCAAGCCGCACGAAGTTATTGCCGGTCTGGCAGGCGAAAAGCCTGCGGTCCGTGAGGCTGAAGCCGTTCGGCAGCGTTACGGAGGAATAGTGGTTCCTGATCCTTTTAAGCGAAGCGCTTTTTATGTCGTATACAAGAAGGAGCCTGCCGGTATCGTCGACGCGGCAGAGAAAGCCGCCGTCGGGCGACATATTCCAGGAGCCTTCTATGTCAAGCCTGACAGGCTTCTTATAATTTTTTTTGCCAATGATGTAGTACTCCTCGCCGGACTTTATCAAAAGAGATTCCAGCGAACCGGCATAGACGGCTTCATCTATCTCCGCAAGACTGCCGCCGCCGTAGTCCAGGGGCTCTCCGCCGAATATGCCGGATATCTCCAGGGTCTTGCCATTGAGCTTGAAAAGCCTTACTCCGGAATATTTTTCGTTTTCCGCGGCGGGCCAGTAGTATGCGAAGGCAGTTTTGTCATCTGCGCCGCCGTCGAATTTAAAACCCTCAAAGCTGTCCAGTATCACGGGCGAGACAAACACATGGTTTTCGGCCGCTATGGAGGCGGTATCAAGCTTGACGTCCTCGCCCCCGGCGTTTGCGTTTCCCGTGCCGAGCCCAAGCACCAGCTTTTTGCCGTTTATTTCCGCGGTAAAAGCATTGTCAGCGTTCAATATCCCGTAATTTGCCTTGAGGCTGTCCAGGATGATGTCCAGCGGCAGCAGGGAGCTTCCGTCTTCCGAGGTATAGCAGACCAGTCCGTCCCGGCTTCTTCCGTTGAAAAGCAGGGGCCGCTTCTCCGCCTTTTTTATGTTCATCGTACCTGTTAGGCCGGAATCGGTCTTTTTAAGGCTTTCCACAGCATTGGGCCCGCTGCCTGCGAGCTGATCCCTCTTCCTTAACATGGTGGAGGTTATGCTGGCTGAAACGGCCAGCGCAATGATGCATAGAATGACTACGATAGCGGTCAGCAATATAAATGCTTTTGATTTTAATGAATCGCTCCTGTTTTTATCAAACGCCATATCCGGCAGCCTTTCTTTTCAGTCTCTCCTGGCGCTTGCGCAGCTCCCGGAACTGTCTGCCCTCCGTCAGGCCGGACCTCAGGCTCAAATGAATCGCCTTTTCCACGAATTCCAGCGCCTTCGGGACATCCTTTTCCCGGTGCTCGTAATACATGGCCAGCTCTATAAAGGGAAAAAGATTTTGCATTCCAGTCCCGGATGCCAGCTCTTTCCACTTTTCGAGGGCCATGCCGTACCTGCCGCTTTTTTTGTATATACCGGCAAGCCTTCCGGCAGCGGCGGTCCTGACGGAAAATATTTCGGAGCGCGAACAGGTCTCAAGGCAATCGACGACGAGTCCCATCTCGCCCCTGGCCTCATAAATCCTGCCGAGACCCAGCAGCTCATGGGCGCTGTCCGATTGTGAAAGCGGGCTTTCAAGCATTGCCGAAATTCTTACCAGCAGGGAAACCATAGAAAGTATGTCCAATTCGTTGTGCTTTATAACTCTTCCGATGTCGGCCGCATCCCTGTCCTCCAGGTATTTGAAGTATGCCCCGGGTATCATGGAGCCCGGTATATCGTCCGTACGGGATTCTCCGAGTACGTTTTCCTCAAGCGAAGACAGCCTGCAGCTTTCGAGCTTGAGCCCCCATATGCGCCGCGAGGGGTAAAGCAGGTCGAAATGAATGGGGTCCCTGAGCGCGGGACGGAGTCGGTTTGCAATGAACCTCCCCTGCAGGAGGTTCCAGTCAAACGCTTTCCCGTTGAAGGTGACAAGCCCCTTGCAATCCGAAAGAGACCGGTTGAAGTCCTGCAG
>JAEZJL010000159.1 GCA_023415815.1 Bacillota bacterium
CTCCCGGCTCAATGATACGGACTCCGCTTATCGGCGTATCGGTGAACTTAAACCTTCCCAAAAGCATTCCTCCCAAACAATAGGACTATAAATTGTTAAAGCCGGTAAAAAGGCCGGATTTACAAGCTCCAGTCAAACGCTGAAATCCAGTACGCAGTTCTCAGCCAGCCGGTTCGCGCGCTGCAGGCTTTCGAACGTACCCGCGTCGCTCCACCAGCCCTTAAGCTCCTCATAGGTGAGGGTACCCCTTGTTATGTACTCATTGTTGACGTCGCTTATTTCAAGCTCGCCTCTGCGGGATGGTACAAGGGCCCGGATGATGGAAAATACACTGCTGTCATACAAATAAATGCCGGTTACCGCATAATTTGACTTGGGAGCTTGCGGTTTTTCCTCTATGGACAGGACCATGCTACCGGCCAGCTCTGCTATACCGAATCTCCAGGGATCTTCCACGTCCTTGAGCAGTATTTTAGCTCCGTTTTCCTGCAGGCCGAACTTTTTTACATATTCGGAGATGCTCTCCTCGAAGATATTGTCTCCCAATATTACGGTGCAGGGGCCGTTTGCCGCAAAATCCTCCGCCAACCCGAGTGCCTGGGCGATACCGCCGGGCTGATCCTGGATTTTGTATGTAAATTTCAGGCCCATTTCGCATCCGCTGCCCAGCAGGTTTACGATGGCGCCTGCGTGTTCCTTGCCGGTCACTATCAAAATGTCATTGATTCCCGCATCCTTAAGCTTTGATATCGGGTAGTAAATCATTGGATATTTTCCAACTGGCAGCAAATGCTTGTTGGTAACCTTGGACAGGGGATACAGCCTTGAACCCGTGCCTCCGGCCAATACGACACCCTTCATAACGTCAGCGCTCCTTATGCTTCAGCCGGGATCCCAGCTGTCGATTCAATTTATCATATTAACGGAAACGGCCGGATATGTATGCAGATAATCGATATCAGCGGAAAAGGGTTGAATCTTTGGCAATTTATAAGCATATGATGTATGAAGTGAAAAATCATCGGCGGGAGAAACGATCCGAATGCGAGGTGGAGCAGATGCCCATACGGTACATAGAGCTTGAATATCCCATAGACCCTCAATCGCGTTATGGCTTTGGAAAGCCGCCCCATCAGAAGCTGTATGAGATCATCGACAGGGGGCGGGAGCGTTATAAGCAATTTATGCTCGAATTCTATACATATAAGGACGATTTTAAAAGGATAAGCGCTCTGCCCGGCGAGGATACGGAATCCGCGGAGCCGTACTGGCTCAATCAGTGGTTGTCCGGGCTGGACGCCGTTGCGATATATTCGCTGCTTTGCATGAACAATCCTAAGACCTACCTGGAGGTCGGGTCGGGAAATTCCACGCGATTTGCCGCGCGCGCTGCCAGGGATCACAAATTGAGGACAAAAATCGTTTCCATAGACCCTAATCCGAGGTCCGAGGTGGACCGCATATGCGGAGAGATCATACGCCAGCCCGTTGAAAATGTTGATTTAAGCATATTTGACACACTGGAGGCAGGCGACGTACTGTTTATAGATAATTCGCACCGTTCTTTTACAAACTCCGACGCCACCGTTGTGTTCATAGACGTGCTGCCCAGGCTGAAACCCGGCGTATTCGTCGAATTTCACGATATCTTCCTGCCCTATGATTATCCGCCCCAATGGTACTGGCGCTTTTTTTCCGAGCAGTATCTTCTCGCCTGTTATCTTCTGGCCGAAGGCAGCAGACTCGAGATCATACTCCCGAACGCCTTCGTAGTATTTGACGGTGAGCTCGGAGATACCGTATTCCCCCTGCTCGACAGCATAGGCCAGGGACCGGCATACCGTGCCGGGGGCTCCTTCTGGCTGCGCACATGCTGAATGGGCGGGGAGGGCGGCCGTCAGGACTTCAAATAGGCTTCCAGGGCTTCCTCCCAGTGACGGAAGGTGTTCATGCCCTGCAAATCCAGCATAAAGTTGTCCAGCACGGAATACTTGGGCCTTGCCGCAGGTCTTTTCAGCTGTTCGGTCAGGATGCTCCTGACGTATGTATCCATGTTCATATGCCTGAAAATCTTCACAGCGAAGTCGTACCAGCTGCACCAGCCCTCGCAGGTGGCATGATAGGTCCCGTAACAGCCCGAAGCGATGAGGCGGATAATGCACGCCGCAAGATCCGACGTAGAGGTAGGCGTACCTGTCTGGTCGCAGACTACCTCGATTTCCGGCTTTGTCCTTGCCTTTTCAAGCACGGCTCTGACAAAATTGGCGCCCTCTCCGTAAAGCCAGGCGGTACGCACAATATAATGCCTCGGGTTTATTTCCCTCACCAGTGTTTCTCCCAGCGCTTTGCTCTTACCATAGACGTTTATGGGATTCACCCGGTCGTACTCTCGTATGGGAGTCTGTCCGGTACCGTCGAAAATGTAATCGGTAGATAGCTGAAGTATGGCGGAATTTATGTTTGCCGCCGCCGCAGCGAGGTTTTGAGCACCGGCGGCATTTACCCTGTAAGCGGCGGGTTCGTTGCTTTCACAGGCGTCCACATTGGTATATGCGGCGCAGTTGATTATAACGTCTGGCTTTTGAGACTCTACGTTCCTTAATACAAGCTCCCTGTCCGTTATATCCATATCGCTGCGGCCGGTTTGCAGGACCTCATGCCGGGTGCGGCCCAATTGCTTCGCCAGCTCAAGTCCCAGCTGCCCTTTGCTTCCGGTGATCAATATTCTCATAGCAACCTCTCACTTTTCCATAAACCCCTTTAAGACGGCTATCATATAATCCAGTTTTTCTTCTGTCATACCCGGATATATGCCTAGGAAGAAGGTCCCCTCCAGGACACGGTCGGTGTTGCCGAGGCTGCCGGCCAGCCGGCAGCTTATATTCCTGTATGCCGGGTGCCTCAATATATTGCCGGTAAAGAGCATCCTCGTTTCAATGCCCCTTGCTTCCAACCATGAGACCAGCTCGTTTCTTTCAAACCCCGCAGCTTTTCCGACCGTTATGGGAAACGAAAACCAGGACGGGTCCGCTCCGGGAAGCGACCTTGGCAGTATCAGCCTGTCGCCGTAAGGCAGCAGGGCCTCGAAAAGCCTGTTGAAATTGTGCTTCCGCAGCCGGGTGAAGCCCGGAAGCTTCTCAAGCTGCTCGATTCCTATGGCGCATTGAACGTCCAGAGGCTTGAGGTTATATCCGATATTGCTGTAGATATATTTATGATCATAGCCTGCAGGGAGCCCCTCAACCCGGTAATCGAACCTGTGCCCGCAGGCGCCGTACGGCTTTTCCTCTCCGGTCGGGCAAAAGCAGGCCCTTCCCCAGTCCCTTACGGACAGCGCCTCTTTGTACAGCTCCGGATTATTTGTAAGGATAGCGCCGCCCTCGCCCATTGTGATATGATGCGCTGCATAAAAGCTGTAGGTCGAAAGATCGCCGAAGGTTCCGCAGAGCTGCCCGTTATATCTTGAATCCAGCGCGTCGCAGGTGTCTTCTATCAGATAGAGGCCGTGCCTCCGGACAATATCGGTGATTTTGTCCATTTCAGCGGGATTGCCCAGGGTGTGGGCCAGGACGATGGCCCGCGTCTCCTGCTTCAGAGCGGCTTCGATCCGGGAGGCGTCAATATTGTAGGTACCCTCTTCAATATCGATAAATACCGGCACCAGTCCATTCTGAAGAATGGGATTCAAGGTGGTGGGGAAGGCCAGTGCCGTGGTAATAACTTCGTCCCCTTTCCTGAGCGGGTTTTTTATATTCGGCGAGCATAAGGCGCTGACGGAGGCCAGATTTGCCGAAGATCCGGAATTCACCACTAGTCCGTATTTCATCCCCATGTATCCGGTGAACCTGTCAACGAACTCCCGGCTCTTTTCTCCGAGAGTAAGCCGGAAATCAAGGACCGAATCTACCGCGGCGGTCATCTCCCTTTCGTCGAACACCCTGCCCGCATAGTTAACCTTTGTCTTTCCTGGAACGAAGGTCTTCCCGGCTTCTCTGAGCTTATATAAT
>JAEZJL010000185.1 GCA_023415815.1 Bacillota bacterium
TTTCGAGGATGTCCACGCCGGTATACCGGACATCCGTCCCTTTGCTCCTGAGGTACTGCAGAAGGTTTCCCATGCCGCAGCCGACGTCAAGCAGGGACTTACCCTCCAGCTCCACGGCGGAAAGCAGCATTTCAAACCTGAGGTTCTGCGCGTCCTCGCTCTCCCAGCCGAGCACGCCGTAATCCGGCAGGCCCTTGCCCATCTTGGATTCGTAATATTTCTTTATCGTTTCAAGCTTTTTCAATTTATGAGCTCAACTCCCCGTTTATTCCGCAAGAATAATAATAAATTCCCTGCAAGCATTTCCCGCCTTTTACAAGACCGGTATTACAAAGCGGCATACCCGCCGTGCCCCGGCTTCGGCCCTGCCGGTATGCCCTCGTTCTTTACAATATTTTTATAATTATAAAATATAATTGCCATATAAGCCATGAATAATAGGAAATAAATCCATTCCGCAATATACAGCGATGAGAATGCATTCATCGTGATTATATTGAAAACCGCAGAAAGATATCCCATCACGCCTATCCACTTCTTCATATCCGGGTTGAGGAAAAAAGCCAGCGCCGTAAAGCTCAGAAATGAATCCATGCCGATCATATTCAACGTGCTGAAGACCCCGTGCAGGCCGTCATTCACCCCCAGGGGCACCAGGGACGCAAGCACCAGAAAGACAGAGGCCGCTATTCCGGATATCTGGGCGCATACATAGCAGATGATATATTTTCTGGCTATTTTGCGGTTTATATACCATTTAAACATCCCTGCATAAAATACCGCCAAAAGAACAGCCACGACAATGCAGCCCATGTTGTAAATCAATGCCCCGGAAGGATTCATTGCAGGATTTCCATAATCGCTCAGCCAATTTGTAACAGGGTTTATATCGGTGTTATGGAGGTGAGAAATAAATGTAAAAATAATATAAACCGGAATACAAATCACAGCCGCATGCCTAAAGAAAATGTCCGCCTTTTTTATATAGTATCACCCCTGTCACAGTATATAATATCATTTTACGGGTATTTTGCATATAAAAATGACCGGCCATTTCTTAACTGTTTACTACGGAACAAGCTCCTGCTCCAGGTAGTTCCAGGTCTCCTTGCGCTGCCTGTCGACGTGCAGCTTCAGCATATCCAGACCGTATTTTTTCAGAAGCATCCTGTGAAGCAGCCTTGAAGGCAATAGGGCTTTAATGGCCGGCAAAAAAAGCGAATCCTTACCCAGCCTGATGATGTGAGGAGGATTTCTTCGCGTGATTTTAGCTACCAGCTTTTTAGCAAATTCCTCCGGAGTGGTGGGCTTGCCTTCAGCGCATGAGTTTGCCCGGCCTTTTATAAAATGGCTCAAAAGCTTGTATCTGGATTCGCCGCTGTCCTTTCCGGAGCTTTTGATCTCCGCGTTTGTCCCGAAGTTTGTGCCTATCCTGCCGGGCTGCACGGAAATGACATTGATCCCCCATGGATGGAGCTCCAGCCTAAGGGAATCGGACATGGTATGCAAAGCGGCCTTCGAGGCGCTGTACGCTCCGCTGTAGGCAGGCGTGAGTACGGCGGATATGCTGCTCATATCGACGATGGTCCCGCCCCCGTTCTGCGAGGCCATATACGGAAAGACTGCCTGTATGATATCGATGCAGCCGAAAAAATTGACGTCAAATTGTTTTTTCATTCCGGAAATATTCATTTCGACGGTAGGTCCGATGTACCCATAGCCTGCGTTATTGAGTACGTAATCGATGCGGCGGTGTTTGGTTATAATATCGGCAACGCATTTCCTGACGGATTCCGTATCGGTTACGTCGAGATAAAAGGTATCGGCTCCGTCCTTCTGCAAGTCTTGCAGCTTTTCCGCGTCTTTGTCGGTAGCGCATACCAGGAAGCCCTTTCGCATAAACTCACACGCAAGCGCTCTTCCGATGCCGGAGGCGCTTCCCGTTATAAGCGCCACTTTGCCTGCCGCGCCTGAATCCCTGCTTTGCCTTTCGGACATTTTACCCGTAAGTGTTTTTTCTTCCATATTCGTCATAACAGTTTGATTCCCCCTAAAATATATTTTTTTATACGGAAGCTTTCTACATAATTATATTTATATAACCACATTTAGTAAATATATAAATTATTTTGGTAATATTATAATTATTTTAATTAATGTTAAAAGCACTGAATTTTGTAATTTATTTATGTATTGAATCCAATGATTCTCTAGGAAGCCATGGGATAAATGAGGTAAGGTACGGCATGAAATAAAAAAGTATGATGTAAAGCATTCAATACATCATACTTTCTGAACGTAATAGGTCACAAAACCCGTTGATAGCCTGATCAGGCTCTGTTCTGCTACTTAAAAGCCATTTTTTTATTATTTCCCAACATGCCTAGAATAGCTCCCGCTTCCTGAAAATAGCCGCAGACAGCCGCATTGAGCCTATATAGACCAGCAATACCGCGGCGATTGCAGCGGCAATCACGAGGTTTAAATCCAGAGAGGAGAAGAAGGCTTCCAGATTGACTATAAACGCCGGAGGGTTATCCTTCAGCAGGCCTTCCACAGCAACCGCTCCCGCGCCGAAAAACGCAAATATGCCTATCATCAGGAACCGGTTGATTCCCGCAGCCTTGATGTATCCCAGCTTGAAAGCCAGCGGAAGGTATATGGACAGTATGATGCAGAATACCAGTACGGTCGCGCCAGAAACGAGAAGGCCTGCCGCGGAGCTTTCGTTTGCCGCATTGCCGCCGGTAAGGACATTGCTCAGTACGAAAAACAGGCATGCCGTAAAAGCCGCCATGAGACCTACGCTTAAATATCTGGCGTAAACGACGGTCTCCCTTTTTACGGGAAGGGATGCTATGAGCCTCAGCGTATTGTTCTTCTCATCCTCATAAAGGGCTTTGTTTACAAAGCCGTATACGATGACGAAAAACATCAGGGAGAAGATCATCTGCCTGTCGCTGAAGTTTGCCAGCGAAAAGATTGCCGTCAGCAGCATACCCAAAATAAAATAATTAATTACGCTTTTCTTCTGTATCTCAAAATCCTTAACGGCAAATTTCAATATATACTTCAGCATTCCGCTTCACCCTCCCTTGCCAGTCTCACAAGTAACTCGTCCAGGGTTATTTTCTCTGTTTTGAAGCTTCCTTTGGGGAAAAGCCTCCTGAATTCGCTCACAAACCTGTCGGCGCTGTCGCTTATGCCGCTGAAACCGAATTCGCCTTTTCTGACGCCCGTGAGCTTCCTGCAGAGCTCCTCGCTGTAGCAGCCGTTTTCTATCTTGAACACCTTCCAGTTCTCCAGGATGGAGTCCTTTTTGTCGCTCAATACTATTTTTCCGCCGTCGATGACGGTGACAAAATCCGCCACCTTTTCGATGTCCGAGGTGATGTGGGAGGAAAAGAAAATGGAATGGCCCTCGTCCTGCACGATCTCAAGGAATAAATCCAGCAGCTCGCTTCTCACCACCGGGTCAAGACCCGACGTCGGCTCGTCCAGCACCAGCAGCTCCGGGCGGTGCCCCAGCGCCAGCGCCAGTGAAAGCTTCATTTTCATGCCCTTTGAAAGCTCCCCTACCTTCTTTTTGGCGTCGATATCGAACTTTTTTAAAAGCCTGACGAAATAATCACTGTCCCATTTCTTATAAAAGCTTCCGAAAAACCTGCCCGTCCACGCGACATCCATGTTTTCGTAAAAATACTGCTCCTCGCTGACATAGCCGATACGGTTTTTTATCTCGTCCGGATGCCTCCCGCTGTCCAGTCCGAAGATCTCGATGCTGCCGCTGTCAAATGGAATCAGATTCATGATGCATTTGATGGTCGTGCTCTTCCCCGCGCCGTTGCGCCCGACAAAGCCCATGATGTAGCCCCTTGGTATCTCGAGCGAAACTTCACTTAGAGAAAATTTTTCATACTTTTTTACAAGCCCGTTTACCTTCAATATCCTGTCTTGCATAAAGTCCACCTCTTAAATATTCATATTCCGGTCATGCCGGGCCTGTTTCACCCAGGATGACCCTGAACGTCCTGACGATCTCCTCATCGCCCATCCCAAGCCCCCTGCACTCCTCTATTCCCTCCTCGAAGCTCTGCTGAACCTTTCTGAGCCTCGCCTCCTTCACGAATTCGGCGCCTGCCTCCGCGACAAACGAGCCCTTCCCCGGAGCCGTAATGATATACCCCCCGGCTTCAAGGTCCTCGTAAGCCTTTTTCACCGTGATGACGCTGATCTCTATTTCCCTTGCCAGCGCCCTTATGGAAGGAAGCATCTGTCCGGGCGGGAGCTTGCCGTTCATGATCTGTTCTATCACCTGCTTCTCAATCTGCTCGTACAGCGGAGCCGGATCGCTGTTTGAAAGCGCAATAAACAAATTATCACCCCGTAGCATTGCAGCATGCTGTGTATATCGATATATATACAGTATAGTACCGTATATATACAGTGTCAATAAAAATTTCAGGGTTTTCAGGCAGCCCGGTAAAAAATAAACCGCCGGATTCATGCCGGCGGTCATTATCGTAAATATCAGGTCATACTTTATGTTTAATTTGCCGCTGCGGGCTTGAATCTCCTCAGCTTGAAGGCTCCCTTTGCAAGGCTCAGCAGAAAGAACAACAGCCCGATGCCTGCCAGGATCAGCGCCGGCACAGCCACAGCCTCCAAGCCCCGGTCGCCCATTGCGGCGGTAAGGCCCTGCATGGCCCAGTACTGAGGGAATATCCGTGCGAGCTTCTGCATGTAGTCGGGAACTATCTCCAGCGGCCAGTAGCAGCCGGCCAGCATGCTTGTGCATGTTATAATAATGGAAGATATCGCGCCCAGCTGGGCGTTGGTCCTGACTATGGAGGACAAAAACATGCCGAAGCTGTTCACGCACAGCAGGTATATGCTTACGACCGCGATAATGGCCGTAATGGAATTCCCCCAGTAGATTCCCATTGCGTATTTACAGAACAGTATGAGGAAAATCACCTGCACCCAGCCTCTCAGGAAGGTGCCCAGAATTTTTCCTAGTATTATCCTGTGTTTCCCTGCGGGCGTAATATTCAGGCGTCCCCAGGTGTTGGTCTTTTTCTCCTGAAGGGTCTCGCCCGCGCTGAAAACAACCGCCCACATGACAAACATGACAATGAAGCCAAGCGTAAACAGCTCTTTTGAGTTTAAATTTTTCGCCTTTCCGGTTTCAGAGTAGGTTTTTGAATCCACCGAGACCAGAGCGGTCCTTTGCAGGCTCTCCTCCAGCTTTTCCCCAGCCTCGGAGGCAATCAAATCCGCGTTCTTGAAACTCAATTCCTCCGCCCTGGCTTTTGCATATGCCTGGACGCCGTTTTTTGCATTAAGCTGTGCATAGGCATTTCCGAGCAGCTCCTCGACAATCATAAAATCGGCTGAGGACGGCAGCTTCAGCACCTTTATTTCCGGAACGCCGCCCGGTGAAGGCGCGCTGCCGAAATCCGCAGGGATAATAAAGCCCACGTCTACTTCCGCGCTTTTTACCGCATCGATGAGCTCGTCTTCATTTAGAAGCTCTATGCTCAAAGCTTTATCCTTCCCTGCCTCCGCCAGCAAATCCGCCGAGGCCTTCCCGCCGTCCAGATTGACAATTCCGACCGGTATGGCGGGAGCGCCTTCTCCGCTCCCAAAATTAACGCTTCCCGTTATGACAATAAAAATCAGCGGCATGAGGAAGGTAATGATCAGGGCGGTCCTCTCCCTTGTAAGCTTTTTCAGATCATACAGCGCTATCGTCAATATTTCCATTCTTTACCTCATTCCACCCTGAATTTAAAAATTCCTACCGAAAGATATACAATGCCCATGGCAATAAGTATTCCGCAGTATTGAAGCACCGCGCCGGCGCCGGACCCGAGCATCAGGTCGAGGTAGCCTTTGGTGCCCCAGTAGTTGACGGTTATTTTAGAAAAATGCTGCAGCAATTCCGGCATGACATAAATCGGTATCATGCCCCCGCCCAGAATGGTTGAAGACTGTATGAATACCTGGGAAAAGCTCTGGGCGGTTTTGGGCGTCTTCGAAACCGAGGCGATGAACATACCCATCGCAGCCCCGGCAAAAACCGTGCAGAACGTAACAAGAGCGATGTCTGCCGGAGAGGCTCCCCAGAATACGCCATAGGCGAGCCCGGTAAACAATATCAGTATCGCCGCCTGTACAAAGCAGACGAGCAGCAGGCCCAGGAATTTTCCGATGATCAGCGTCCCCTTGCCCACTCCGCCGGCAATTATCCTGCCAAGCGTTTTCGCCTCTCTCTCCTCAATGATGAGCATCGTGCCCGTATTTGCTCCGAACAGCACGAACATCAGGAGCATGGCGGCGGAATAGTACTGCATCGCCGATACGGACCTGCTCTCCTCCTGCTCCTGTTCGGAAAACTTCAAAGCATCTGCGCGGATCGTCTTTTCAAGATCGGCCGCGATCATATCCGCCTGTGAATAACCGCCGCCTGCGGGCGGTAAAGGCAGCCCGTGCTTTTTCATTTCATCCGCGACGGCAAAGGCTCCAGCGTAGTTCAGTGAAACAGTCCGTGCGAAGCTCCCGGTATAGCTCTCTACGATACTTGTCCTTATTTTGCCGTCAGCCGGCGATTCCACGCTGATTTTTACGGGCTTGTTGTCCTGAATGCCGCGGGTGAAGCCCTCAGGGATCGTAATCACAGAGGCCGCCTTCTTTTGCCTGAGCAATTCCGCCGCGGCCTCTTCACCTGTGACTGAGGTATTGAACATATCCTTCCCCGCGGTTTTCAAAACGTCGTCGATAAATACCTGCGAGAGAAATCCTCCGTCCTTGTTTACGACTGCAATTGAAAATTTTTCGGCAGCTGCGCCGTTTGAAAACATATTGCTTAGTGCGGAGCCGAGAATAAGTATGATAAGTATGGGCATCAGCAGCATCGTGGCCAGCGCTTTTCTGTCTTTGAAAATTATTTTCAGGTCTTTCAGTGCTATATGGAAAATCATCTTACCGCCTCCTCCGGGTCAGTCCCTCAACGCTCTGCCCGTCAGGTGCAGAAATACGGATTCAAGATTGGTCTGCGTTACGCTTATCCCGTGTATTTTACACTTGTAAGAATCCAGGATGGAAATCACTCTGGCGAGCACGGCATCCGCTTCGGAGGCGATTATTTTCAGTCCCTTTTCCTCTATCCTTACACTGTCTACGCCGTCGACGGACCTTAACCTCTCCTCGACCGCGCCGTCGTTAATGGTCGACTCGATATTGATCGTGTCCCTATCTCCGATAAGCTTTCTCAATTCTTCCTTGCTCCCGCTGGCAATGACCCTTCCGCGGTCCATGATGGCTATCCTCGAGCACAGGTATTCCACCTCTTCCATGTAGTGGCTTGTATATATCACCGTCATGCCTTCGCTGTTCAGCTTTAAGACGGTTTCGAGGATGTGGTTTCTCGATTGGGGGTCAATGCCCACGGTGGGTTCGTCCATTATCAGTACCTTAGGACGGTGCAGCAGCGCCGCGGCGATATTTATCCTTCTCTTCATGCCGCCGGAATACTTATCTATCCTCTCCCCGGCCCTGTCCTTAAGGCCTGCCAGCTCCAGCGCGGCTTCCACTCTTTCATTGAGCAGCCCGCCCTTCAGCCGGTACATCCTCCCCCAGAACACCAGATTCTCCCGCGCGGTGAGCGTGGGATACAGGGCTATTTCCTGCGGTACAAGCCCCAGGAGCTTTTTGACCTCCTTCGGCTGCTTTTTTATATTGAAGCCGTTGATTATGATTTCGCCGCTATCAGGCGCCAGAAGGGTTGTGATCATGGAAATCAATGTGGATTTGCCGGCTCCGTTAGGGCCGAGCAGGCCGAATATTTCGCCTTCGTTCACTTCAAAGCTGACGTCGTCGTCGGCAGCTAATTCTCCAAATCTTTTGGTCAGGTTCCTAATCTCAATGATGCCCATAGGCATACCTCCATATATTGCTGAATCCATAAACATAGATATTAATATATCAGGTATACGTATTTTTAATAAAATTGTTTGACATTATTATTCATCTGAGAACAGCAAGCAGGGACGGTTCTTGCTTGCTACCCCTGGCAAGCAAGAACCGTCCCTACTTGCCCTTTTTCTGATTCTCTTTTTTCAAGGAAAGCTCTTACTCTTTCGCTCTCATTTTTATCGCAGGCAAAATGAAAATGTCCTGCAACTTCTGATTCCAGTTCATCAAAGTAATCACATATGATACAGCTTGTCCCACATGTCTTCGTAGCCGCCATTCGGAAATATGCCCTGCAAGCGTTTCATTTCGTCCTCCGGGAGGAACCTTTTCAAATATTTGTTGTCGGCTCCGGTCGTCACATTGAATCCGTTCCGTATTCCGATTTTCCAGTTCAGCATTTTCATGAACATTTCCATCATTTCAGTTTCCGAACGCATTGCTGAGCCTCCGTATGATAATCTAGGTCAGCCATTAATAAAAATCAAGCCTTTCCGTCCGCTCAGGTTTCTTTTCTGCCGTTGGCAATCGCTTCTGCAAGCTCATTCAAATATACCCAGCGTTCCATCGCCTCATTCAGCTGTGTTTCGAGGGTCTCCCGGACGGACAGCAGCCCTTGCAGGCGTTCAAAGTCGCTTGACGCCTCGTTTATTTCCTCGTTTACTTCCTTCAGGCCGCCCTCGAGCCCGGCGATCGTCTCATCAATCTGCTCAAATTCTCTCTGTTCCTTGAATGTGAACTTGAGAGGCCTGTCTTTTCTGTTTCCTGCGGCGTTTTCATCTTTATCCGCTTTGACCCCGGTGCCGCTGCCGCCCTGTACCCCATTTTCCTGAAGCGCGCTCTCGCGATAATCCGAATAATTGCCTTCAAACCGCTTTATGGAGGCACTTCCTTCAAATATAAATATTTTATCCGCCACCCTGTCGATAAAATACCGGTCGTGGGAAACCGCGATCACCGCCCCCGGAAAGTCGTCA
>JAEZJL010000186.1 GCA_023415815.1 Bacillota bacterium
AAACGCCACAAGGCCGGGAGCGACGACAAGGGAAATATTCAGCAAAGCCGTAAACGCATATGCCGGGACCGGCTTCAAAAACGAATGGGAGCTGCATCACCAGGGAGGACTGACCGGCTACGAAGCAAGAGAATACATTGCTACCATGGACAGCGTGGAGGTCGTAGCCGTCAAACAGGCATATGCCTGGAATCCGTCCATAACAGGCACCAAGTCTGAGGATACGATCATTGTCGGGGCCGCCGGGAACAGGATAATAACCCATACGGGCAAGTATGTATACCTTGAAGCGGAATATGAGGGAGTAAAGGTTTTAAGGCCGGATATACTGGTCTTATAATACCATTCACAAGGAGGAGCAGGTTATGAAATACAGCAGGCTGGGGCGTACGGGAATGAAGGTAAGCAGGCTGTGCCTGGGAACCATGAACTTCGGACCTTATACAGAGGAAAAGGATGCATTCAGGATCATGGATGCGGCAATAGACGCGGGCATCAATTTTTTTGACACCGCAAACGAATACGGCGGCATCGGACACAGGGGCCGCAGTGAGGAAATCATAGGCAGCTGGTTTGCGCAGGGAAACGGCAGAAGAGAAAAGACGGTACTTGCTACCAAGGTGTTCTCATTTACCGAAAATGTCAACGACGGCCCCAACGAAGGGCACGGACTGTCGACCTATAAAATCCGCAGGCACCTCGAAGCTTCCCTCAGACGGCTTAAGACCGACCATATCGAGCTTTACCAGATGCATCATGTGTACAGGGACGCCACCTGGGACGAGCTTTGGGATGTCTTTGAAAGCCTCTTTTACCAGGGAAAGATCGACTACACGGGGTCGAGCAATTTCGGGGCCTTGCACCTCATGCAGGCGCAGGACGAGGCCAAAAAGAGGCACTTTTTAGGACTGGTGTCGGAACAGCACAAGTACAACCTGCTGTGCAGGCTGCCGGAGCTTGAGGTGATACCCGCCGCGGAATATCTCGGGATAGGAATCCTTCCCTACAGTCCTCTGGAGGGCGGAGCGCTTGCCGGAAAGATGCAGTCCGGGAACGACAAGTCGCGCAGAAATGATATGAGAGGCAATCCGGAGCAGGCAAAGAAGCTCAACGGACAGCTCGAAGCCTTCTCGAAGCTGTGCCGGGAGCTGGGGGAAAGCGAGCCGAACGTGGCTTTTGCCTGGCTTCTGTCCAACCCTGCAGTTAGCGCGGTAGTCACCGGGCCGAGGACGGCCGGACAGCTCGAGAGCCTTTTGAGAGCCGTGGAAATTAAGCTTGACGGAAGCGTATTGTCCAGAATCGACGAGATTTTTCCGGGCCCGGGCGGACCGGCGCCTGAGGCATATGCCTGGTAGTGGGAAAACGGGACGCTGCCGGATACTCCAAATGAAGCGATGCATCTGCCGCCCGACGGCTCCGGGGAATGGCTCCGGCCAGGGCTTACCCCCGCCGGGACAGCGGCTGGACGGACATCCATAAAAGTGAAAACCGGGGCGGCAACAGCTATGTATATCTTTCAACGGCAAGCGAGACAGGCGGATTAAAATCCGTCCTGCCTCGCCCGCTTTGTAATTTGGGCCGGACAGGCGTATGGCTTACCAAAGCCATAATCCGGAAAGCAGCTTATATTTTACAGCGGATATCCGTGCCTTTACAAAGCGCATATCCCGCGAACCTGCTTAGTCCCGATATTATTTTCTTCCTGTAAGCGGAAATGCTTATCCCTTCCTCAGCCCAGAAATTTTTAACGATCAGGGCTTTACTTTTTTTGTCTATCTCCAGCTCTATCCGTCCGGCAAACTCATTGCCGCACAGCACCGGAAGGACGTAGTAGCCGTACTTTCTCTGCGCTGCGGGAGTGTAGACCTCCCATCTGTATTTGAAGCCAAACAATTCGGAAATCATATTTCTGTCCCATAGCATATTATCGAGCGGGGCCAGGATTCTGGCGCATGCACTGACGGCTTCCGTACCTGCGGCGGCCTCCAGCAGCCCGAAATTATCGGCCCCGATAAACAGAGGCTGCTTTATTCCTTTGACAGTGATTCCGATAATCCTGCCCTCGTCAAGCAAGGCATTGAAAGCCTCGCTGCGCTGCCGGCTTTTAAGCCCGCCTATGCCAAGCCACGCGTCGCTCGGCCTGTTCCAGAGGATGCCTATGCTGTTGATCCGGCGGAGCACGGCCCATTTGAAATATTCCTCGTCCGTTCCGTTGGGGTCGGGCATTGTAAAATACTTTTTCGGTATATACCTGTCGGCCAGACCGTAATACCTTCTCGCCCCCTTTTTGTGGTGGACGACAGCCAGGCCGGCATAGCACATACACTCAAGAGCCGCCTTAGCAAGCCTTTGGGGTCCGTAGTGCCAGCTCACCCTTTCGTCGAAATCAAAATCCGAGGAACACGCCGAAGCATTTTCACGCAGATATGCGGTTATCTCATCAATGGTTTCCCTGTGCTCGGCGCACCATTGAAGATAGTACCTCCTGAATCTTGAAAAATATGCCCAGTCGCCAACCGTGCATATGGACATGTTTTTATCCCATACATCAAAGAGCGTCCTGTCGGTGTAAAGGAATTTTTCAATATCACCCATACGGTAGCAGCCGCAGCGGGACTGCAGCACCAGCTCCGGATTTCTTCCCACCACGTCGAGAGGGTCATATTGTATACAGCCGGCCCGGCTTATGTATTCCACAATCCCACCGGTACTGTCAAGCGCCGTATCGTCGCACAGATGCTGGTACAGTATCAGATAATTGCATATATGCCGCTTCTCATAATCGTTTGCTAAGATTCAAATCACTCCCTGCCTCGCTTCAAATCTTTTGTATTATCCGTCTCATAAAAATATATTAACCATCAATTTACCTGCAATTAATTTTATTTTATCAGAAACAGCATATATTTAGGATATAAGCAGCTTATATTTCTATAAAATTTATAAGGGTGAAGGCATGTCTACTGAATTGAAGCACGCTAACAAAATGAATCTGCGCACCGGAACAAAAATAATCAGCTACCCGCTGAAAGGGGATAACGAATGAAGAAATCGAAAAAGACCTTTGTCCTGGATACCAATGTTTTGCTTCACTCGCCATACGCGCTCTATTCCTTTGAAGACAACAACATCGTCATACCCGAGGTAGTGCTGGAGGAGCTTGATAAATTCAAAAAGGACAATACCGAGCTAGGCGCAAATTCAAGGCATGTGGCCAGGCTGATCGACGGCCTGAGAGAAAAGGGGAATTTGAATAAAGGCGTCAAGCTGGACAACGGGGGGACGCTCCGGATTGAAATGAATTTTCATGAAGTTAAGCTCCCGGACAGCTGGGTGGGCAGCGTAAACGACAACAGGATATTAAAGGTATGCAAAGGCCTGCGTGAAAAGGGAGAGCAGGTATTTCTCGTCACAAAGGACGTATTTGAAAGAATCAAAGCCGATATCCTGGGCATAACCGCACAGGATTTTTTCTCGGAACAGGCGCCTGTTTACGACGAGCAGTACAGGGGACGCCTCGACGTCTATACAAGCACGGGAAAGCTGGAGGAGTTTTACAGCGTCTCCAGGCTCATGCCGGAGGATGTATTTCATTTCCCGGGAGTCTCCGGAAAAAGCGAAAGCATTGACCTGGTCGCAAACCAGTTTTTAATCATACATTCCGACAGCAATGAAAAGCAGACCGCCCTGGGACGCTTTGACGGCAGGGAAATCGTGCCGCTCCACTTCATGCAGGAGCATCCCTTCGGAGTCACGCCCAGGAATGCCGGACAGAAATTTATACAGGAGGCGCTGATGCTGGACGCCGAAAAGGCGCCGCTTGTGATTATAAAGGGCTCCGCGGGCACAGCCAAAACCTTTTATTCGCTTGCCGTAGGCCTGCACAAAATGGTTGCCGAGCGGGGCACGCCTTACAGAAAGATACTGGTATGCCGCCCGAACGTGAAATTCGACGAGGACATCGGATTCCTGCCGGGCACGGAGCAGGAAAAGATCGCTCCCTTCCTGCGGCCCGTCATCGATAATCTGGAGGTTTTGATCGACAACGATGAATGCGAGAGGTATAACAGCGAAAAGGAGCTCAAGGACAAAATCGACGAGCTATTCGACCGGAAGATCATCAATACCGAAGCGATAGCCTTTATAAGGGGCCGCTCGATCGTAAAGCAGTGGGTGATCATCGACGAAGCGCAGAACCTGACCCCTAAGCAGGTGAAGGGGATCATAACCCGTGCGGGAAAGGGCACAAAAATAATATTGATAGGCGACCCCGAGCAGATAGACCATCCCTTTCTGGACATAAGGACAAACGGTCTGAGCTACGCCGCCGAAAAGATGAAGGGAAGCCCGCTTTGCTACCAGATTACGCTTACCGACGAGGAGTGCGAGCGGTCCGACCTAGCCTATGAAGCCGCCAAGCGGATGTAGGCGGGCGAAGGCGGTTTTCTGCTGAACTCTGGCCTGAAGCCGTTAAAAGCCTCCTCTTGACACATTCGTTTATATTAAATATTCCTGAAATCAGGCTGTTGACCGGCACAAGGCCGGTCTTCGGCTTTTTACGGCGCTCAGGCAAGTCCATATTTTCTTCCCACCCGTTTAAATACGTCCGCATTTCTGCTATCATAGAATAAACCGGACTTTATATTGATTACGATCAGAGGTTTGAATATGAAAATAGGTATTTTCGATTCGGGAGTCGGAGGCCTTACAGTGCTGAAGGAGGCCTTGCGGGTGCTCCCCGGAGAAAGCTACCTTTACTACGCCGATTCGGCGAACGCGCCTTATGGGACAAAGGAAAAGGAGACAGTCAAGCGGTACATATTCGACGCCGTTGCCTTCATCGCCTCGCAGGGCGTGAAAGCGCTGGTGATAGCTTGCAACACAGCTACCAGCATCGCGGTGGCCGACCTGCGCAAAGAATATGCCTTCCCGATATTTGGCATGGAGCCTGCTGTGAAGCCTGCGATAAGCAAATGCGCAGGGAAAAGGGTCTTGGTGTTTGCGACGCCTCTGGAGCTAAAGGAAGAGAAATTTATTAATCTTGTCTCCAGGCTTGATTCCGACAATCTGGTGGATTCGCTTCCCCTGCCCGGGCTTGTAAGCTTCGCGGAAGCTCTGGTATTTGACAGAAGGACAGTGCTTTCATACCTGAAGGAAGAGCTTACAGGCCTGGATCCCGGCCAGTACGGCACGGTTGTGCTGGGCTGTACGCATTTTCCTTATTATCGGAGTCTTATACGCGAATTATTTCCCATGGAAACTGAAATCATTGACGGGAACGCCGGTACGGTCAGGTATCTGGCCAGAGTCCTGGAGGAAAAAGGATTGCTTGCAGGCGAAAACAGCGGTACAATCGAGTTTTTCACCTCCGGGGGAAGGCCTGCCGACCGCGTACGCATGGAAAGCTGCCTTAAAATTCTCGATGAATATTGATAACGGACAGGAGGAGGGTGTATGAGCCTTCACAATTATCTCCTTACGGTGCGAAAGCTGAACAATATGGGAAGGTGGTCCACCGATTTCATGCACCAGAGGACCACCGTCAGCGAGCATTCCTTTTATGTGGCCCAGCTCGGGCAGATGCTCGCTCTTATAGAAGAAGAGAACGGAAACAAGGTGGACTGGGAGAAGCTTTTCAAGAAGCTTTTGAACCACGATGTGGTGGAAGCCATCACCGGGGATATCATCAGCACGGTCAAGCACAAGAACGAGCAGCTTCGGGATATGCTGAACCTGCTGGAGCGCGAGGTCGCGGAGGAAAACCTGCTGATAAATATGGAGGAACCGTACAAAAGCCTGTACAGGGAGCTTCTTTTCGACGGAAAGGACGATACCCTGGAGGGCACGATATTGAAATGCGCCGACCATATCGACGCTATCATGGAGTGCATAGGGGAGGTAAAGCTGAACAATCTCTACCCGTTCGTGCACAAATATCACTCCATTCTTGAGAAAATTAAGGAGATCGAGCTTGCCAGCGCTGAATATTTTATAAAGGAGATACTTCCCGAGCTTGTCAAAGAATGCGAAAGCCTGGGCGGCAGTCCCGGAACCGATTTATAGCGATAAAGCCCATAGGGCCGCCGTATTGTGATTTCTCCCCACTTGGTATATACTGATGAAATTATATCAAAATCATCCAATAATCATTTGAGAGGTGCAGTATGCTGAATAATCTGGATATACGCGGCATCATACCCCACAGATACCCGTTTTTGCTGGTGGACAGGGTGCTTGAGGTAGAGCCGGGAAAGAAGATCGTCGCTGTCAAGAATGTTTCCGCAAATGAGCCGTTTTTCCAGGGGCATTTTCCGGAGTTCCCCATTATGCCGGGAGTTCTGATCGTCGAAGCCCTGGCACAGGCCGCCGGAATATGCGCCAATGCCGGGCAGGAGGGAGACAGCGGCAAGCTGGGCGTTTTCGCCAGCATCGATGAATTGAAGTTCAAAAGACAGGTCGTGCCCGGAGATGTCCTGCGCCTTGAGGCGGAAATCCTGTCCATGAAAATGGGCGTGGTAAAGGCTAAAGTCCTGGCAACTGTAGAAGGAAAGACGGCCGCCGAGGGCGTAATCAAATTCGCCATGACCTCGGTGAAAAAGCAGGATTGAATCTTTGTGAGGTTTCAAAATGAATAAAATCGCTTTTGCATTATCTGGAGTTTTGGTTTTGATCAGCATTTGTACGCTGATCGCTACCGACATAATAAAATCGGTGGTGCCCAAGCTCGGACTGATAGCATTTCAGGCTGCCGCCGCCGGCAGCTTCAGCGAGGCAGACTATGAGATAAATTTCATAGGAATAAATTACTTTTCCGTTATTCTGATGCTTCTGGGCGTCGCAATGTGTATTTACTTCTTCATAAAAAACACCAAATCACGATAAAAAAAGGAACGGCTCCAAGGCGCATGTGCATCGCTGGAGCCGCCCTCCGCATTGTCGATTATCCGGCTGCCAGAGTTTTTCTGTTTTTAAGAAAAGCCTCGCCCACCTTGTAAATATCCCCGGCACCCATTGTAATGATGAGGTCGCCCGGCCTTGTATTTACCTTCAGGTATTCGACGATAGCCTCAAAGCCTTTGAGATAAGTGGCCTTTTGCTCACGCCGGTTGATCCTTCCGGCCAGCATTTCGGAATTGACCTCTCCGTTATCTGCTTCACGGGCGGCATATATATCGGATAATATCACTTCGTCCGCATCGTCAAAGGCCTCTGCAAACTCGTTCATCAGGAATTTGGTCCGGGTATAGGTGTGCGGCTGGAATACGCAGAATACCCGCGTCTGGCCGCAGTTCCTGGCCGCCTTCAGGGTGGCCTTGACCTCGGACGGGTGATGTGCGTAATCGTCTATCACCTTAATGCCTCCGGTTATTCCCTTCAGCTCAAACCGCCTGTGGGTGCCGGTGAACTTCCGCAGGGCTTCCTTTATGGCATTCATTCCGCAGCCCATGATACTGCATGCCGAAATGGCGGCCAGCGAATTACTCACGTTATGTATGCCAGGAACTCTTAGCTTGATCTCGGCAGCGGGCGTGTTATTGTTGTACAGGGTGTAGCTTGCGCATCCAAGGTCGTCGTAAACTATGTCCGACGCGCTCCAGGTACAGTTCTTCGAATTGATTCCATAGGTTACCTTGTTGCAGCTGACGGTACCGAGCACAGACATCACCTCGGGGTCGTCGGCGCAGCCCACGAGGTAACCGTCCCGGGGCACCAGCTTGGCGAATCTGGTAAAGGTTTCCCTTATATGGTCCATGTCGCGGAAATAGTCCGCATGGTCAAATTCCATGTTCAGTATGATCGCAAGCCAGGGATGGAATTTCAGAAAGCTTCCCGTATATTCGCAGGCTTCGGCTATAAAATACCGGCTGCCGCCGATTCTGGTCGTGCCGCCTATGGCTTCGAGCTCGCCTCCGATGTGTATCGTAGGGTCAAGCCCCGCCTCCAGCATTATCATTGAAACCATGGAGGTGGTGGTGGTTTTGCCGTGAGTGCCGGAAACGGCGATACTGCCCGTGTATTCCTTCATGATCTCGCCAAGCAGCGTAGCCCTGTCTATGCAGGTTATACCGGCTTCCCTCGCTCCTATGAGCTCCGGATTGCTGTCCCTTACGGCAGCCGTATACACAACCAGGTCGGAGCCCAATGCGTTTTCTGCGTTGTGCCCTATGGCAACCTTTATTCCGATTTTTTCAAGCTTCTGGGTAATAGGAGTGGATCTCATATCTGAACCGGTTATCCGATAGCCCTTGCTGGCCAGAATCTCGGCTAGCCCGCTCATGCTTATGCCGCCAATCCCGATAAAATGAATTTTCTTTATGTACGTCGACTTCATAACGTCAATTTTCTGCAAACCCAACACTCCTTGAATATTTATAAAAAGACATATAAATCATACAATATTTCTTATAAAATGTAAAATTCAAATAACCGCAAGCACACTTAGATATTATATGCAAAAATATACATTTGTATAATGCGGCATACACGAACAATTATTTGCATCCGGCTTAAAACATTCGGAGATTGATGGTATAATGAGAGGGGACAGTTCTGCAAAGGACTGGACCGAGAACTGTCCCCTTTTGACGCTAAAGCCGGACTTGACACCAGCAAGCCGAAGAACGGGAGCTGGGAACTATCCCATTTTGACATTGAAGCTGGACTTGACACTTGAATGCTGAAGGATTGCGAGATAATTATGGATAAGCTGCAGAGGAATGAAAGAATTACCGCCCTTCTCAAGGCGCTGTGCGACTCTCCCGGGAAAGTGCTCAATCTGGGGGGCTTTGCGGAGATGCTCGGTTCGGCCAAGTCGTCTATAAGCGAGGACATCGATATCATAAGAAGCTCTCTCGAGAAATTTGGGATGGGCGCCATTGAGACCATTTCCGGCGCTTCGGGCGGAGTGAGGTACACTCCGCTGCTCTCAAAAGAAAAGGCGGCGGCAAGCATCAAGGCTCTCTGCACGGAGCTGTCCAGGAAGGAGAGGATACTTCCCGGCGGCTACCTGTACATGCTCGACATTATCTACAACCCGGAGATAATTTCCGAAATAGGCAAAATACTTGCCGGACAATTTTACGACAGGGATATAAATTATGTCATAACCGTTGAGACGAAAGGTATTCCGCTTGCCTTCACCATCGCGGGCTACCTCAGCGTTCCGCTGGTAATAGCAAGACATTACAATGAAGCGGCCGACGGCCCGTCCGTCAACATCAACTATGTCTCCGGCTCCTCAAGGGCAATGCAGACCATGGTGCTTTCACTGCGGGCGCTCAAAAGGAATTCGAGGCTGCTATTCATAGACGATTTCATGAAAGGCGGGGGGACTGCGAAGGGAATCCTGGACCTGGCGAGGGAATT
>JAEZJL010000208.1 GCA_023415815.1 Bacillota bacterium
GATATGAAGCGACCCGCAGAATCAGGTCCCTGCCCGGCAGGAACAATGCTACTCCGATAGTGGCCATGACTGCCAATGCAATGGAAGGCGACAGGGAGAAATGCATCTCGGCCGGAATGGACGACCATATTGCCAAGCCGATAAAGTCGGGCCTGCTTGCAGAGTGCATCAGGCAAAATCTCAAATCCGCGTAAAATACTTTTATTATAAAAATTTCCTGTTTTTTTTTGACAAAGCCTCCGTATTGCTATAAAATTCAGATATCATTCGATATCATTGTATACAATGTACTTGATTTTATTTTTCTCCGGGGGTTCAGCACATGAGACTGTTTTCAAGAAGCTATAAGACGACGGCGGCTATAGTGATAATATTTGTTTTGCTGCTCGATTTTCTGCGGCTGAGCTTTGTTTCAGCCGAAGCAGCTCCATACGATTACGTTATAAAAAACGGCAGGATAATGAACCCTTCCACGGGCCATGACCTGCAGGGCTACTCGCTCGCCATAAGCAACGGCAGGATAGCGAGAATCTCAAAGGAGGATATGAAGGCCAAAAGAGTGATAGACGCCGGGGGACTGGTTGTCTCGCCCGGCTTTATCGACCTGATTTCCTATGAGCCGACGTCGGTGGGCATCAAGCTCAAGGTATTCGACGGGGTCACAAGCAATCTGCTGATGCACGGCGGGACCGACAACGCAAAAAGCTGGTACGCCTCAAAAAAGAAGCAGGGCCAGGTGATCAACTATGGAGCGTCCTCATTCATAATGGTCATGCGCAAGAAATATGTCGGCTCATCAGTTGACGCGGTCCTGAAGACTGACGCGCAGATAAACGGCCTGGCAAACGACGTCAGGCGGAATATAAAGGACGGAGCCCTGGGGGTTTCCTTCAGCTTCGAATATGTCCCGGGGACTCAGAAAAACGAGATCATTCCCCTGCTGAAGATCGCCAGGGAATACGAGGTGCCCACCTTTTACCATACCAGATACTCTTCCCTGAATCCTCCCAACGACGGACCTGCGGGAATAAGGGAGGTCATAGCCTACGCGAAGGAAACCGGCGCGGCGGTACATATAATGCATATCAACAGTACGGGCGGCACAGGGCATATGGAGGAAGCCCTCAAGCTGTGTGAGGAGGCAAGGGAGGCCGGAATAGACATCACTTCGGACATATACTCCTACAACAGCTGGGCGACCTACCTCGGCTCCGCAAGGTTCAGGACCGGCTGGCAGGAACGCTTCGGCATCACGTACTCCGACCTGCAGATAGGCGGGACCGGGACCTTTATCACGAAGAACACCTTCGGAAACTACCGCAAGCAGAACGTGCTCGTGTATGCCCATGATTCCATTCCCGAGGAGGACATGGTCATGTCCCTGAAGGATCCTACGGTCATGATAGGCAGCGACACCATAATAACCGGCGGCAACAACCATCCAAGGGGCGCGGGAAACTATGCGAGGCTCTTTGCGAAATATGTCCGGGAAGAAAAAGCAATATCGCTCATGGAGGCTGTCAGCAAATGCACGTATCAGCCTGCGAAAAGGATGGAAAGCGCAGCCCCGTCCATGAAGAGGAAAGGACGCCTGGAGGTCGGCTGCGATGCTGATATAACCATATTCAACCCCGATACGATAAAGGATATGGCTACCGTACAAAATGTATTTGCGGCTTCAAAAGGCGTGGAGTACGTATTCGTCAACGGTGTGCTCATTAAGGACAAGGCTGTATACAATAGCAGTCTCAAGCCCGGAAAGGCCGTCATGTCGCACTTCGTCGACAAAGGCAGTCCGTATGAGGTAAAAACGCTGAAGACCCAGATAGACGGAAGCCAATTGCCTGACCTTGAAATGAGCTATGACGGTGAAAAAGCCATGCTGCCGGTCTCATTTCTCGAAAGCGCCGGAATGCCCGTCGAAGACCGGCTGGACGGTAATATCGCTGTGGATGGGGACATCGAACTGTGCATAGGCTCGGCCGCGGCAAAAAAAGCCGGAGAGCAGTTGGAGCTTAAAACCGGCCCGGTCATTTACAACGGCGGCATATGTCTGGAGTACGAAGACATGAAGCAAATACTTTCGACGCGCTATACCGTTGCCGATGAAGAAGGGGTTCTTAAGCTGACGTCACCTGAGCCGGCGCCTCCGGAACCGACGTCCGCGGAGCCGGCGCCTCCGGAACCGACGTCCGCGGAGCCGGAGACAGAGCCGGTTGAATAATATTTACAGGGTTGTATAAAAGGTCAAACCATTATATAATAATACAAGATGAACATTAAAACCGAGCTATCGGAAATTGCCCGATTCTAACATATTTGGGGGAGAATTTTATGTTTTATGTCACATTGGGTCTGGGTGTTTTATTTTGCCTGTTCTGGGTGGCTCAGCTTGTGTTTTTAAAGCTTCACCTGAACTGGACCAACCGCTTAATCGAGTCCGATCAGCAGGATGAAAAGGTCGCGGTTACTATTATCCACCCCATAAAGGATCTGGACTACGAGCTTGACAAAAATCTGGAGAGCTGGTTCAGCCAGAATTACAGGGGCCCGGTGCAGCACATCTTCAGCTTCCAGGACCCCGACGACCCGGCGATCCCGGTAGTCAAAAGCTTTATTGAAAAATATCCCTCCATCGAGTCGCAGATAATTGTAAACCCTGTAATACCGGGCTTGAACGGCAAAAGCTCAAACATGGTCAACGCAATGAAGCAGGCGAAATACGACATCGTGCTGTTTGGCGACAGCGACGTAAGGATACGCAAAGACTTTATACTTAAGATGGTAAGGCCGCTTAAGGACGAGAAGGTCGGCATAACCACCTGCGGACAGATCAATCTCGGCGGCACCGATTTCTGGACAAGGTTCTTCACCTTCCTGCAGAATCATGAGACGGATTTTTTATGGGCGTTTCTTACCAAGCTGGGCATGGACCTCGGCGCAACCGGAGCCGCGTTCGCGATGAGAAAGAAGCTGCTCAGGGAGGTAGGAGGGCTGGAAGCCTTCGGCTCCTCGCTGCTGGAAGACCTGCACCTGGGAAACACGCTTTACAAGATGGGCTACAAGCTGGTACTCGGCCCCTTCCTTGAATGCCACGTCAGGAAGCTCGATAAGGAGAAGTCCTTTAACTATGCCAAGCGCCTCGGAGTGGGTATTAAGACACACCTTGCGCTGGAGCTTCCCACCTTTGTGATCATGCTGTTCTGGTACTGGATACTGATGATGATCTCCCTTGTCATAGGCAATATGGATATGTTCCTGCTGACTCTGGGCTTTGTCGGCCTGAGGTGCATCCACGGCCTCCTGATGAGGGTGGCGACGAAGAACAGGGTAATGCTCAAGGATATCGTAATGGGACCGTTCTTCGACCTGTTCGGCACCTTCTACCTCCTGTATTCCATGAACAACCCGTTTGTCACCTGGAGAGGCATTAAGTACGAAGTCAAGAAGGGCGGCTTTATCGAGGATACGATTATCGAAGAAGTGGTGCTCGAGGAGGAGCAGGCCAAGAGCTGAGAAAAAATAAAAATAAACAGCAAACAGCATCCGGAAAAGGGTGCTGTTTTTGTCTGAGCCGTTATTTTAACACGATCTGCCTATCCTATATTGCGGCCGTCGGCATAAGCCCTTTTCATTAACTCTCCGTCAGGCTCAAGCTCGCCCTTTCCGGTGCTGACAAGCATGTCCTGGAGCAGCATTTTTCTGTTTTCGAAGTCGGCGAGGAACCATTTATATACGCCGGTATATTGATCAGCCTCGGGACG
>JAEZJL010000209.1 GCA_023415815.1 Bacillota bacterium
GGTCAGGCTTTATCACGAATATGCAAAGGAAATGCCCATATTCGACTACCACTGCCATCTCAACCCCGGAGAAATCGCGGAAGACAAAAAATACAGAAACATGACGGAGATATGGCTTGGCGGAGACCATTACAAATGGCGCGCGCTCAGGACAAACGGGATCGACGAGGCGTATATCACCGGAGCCGCAGGCGATAAGGACAAGTTTCTCAAGTGGGCGGAGACCATGCCGCACTGTATCGGCAATCCCCTCTACCATTGGACGCATCTGGAGCTCAAAAGGTTTTTCGGTATCGGAAAGCCACTGTCTCCCGATACTGCGGAGGAAATCTGGGAAAAGTGCAACGAAATGCTCCGGACGGATGAATTTTCAGCCAGAAGCCTCATAAAGCGCTCCAACGTCAGGGCCATATGCACGACGGACGACCCGGCCGATTCCCTCGGGCACCACGCAGCGATCGCCGCGGATAAAACCTTCGGCGTCAGGGTACTGCCCGCCTTCAGGCCCGACAGGGCGATAAATATTGACAGGGCGGGATATAAAGACTGGATAGAGAGGCTTTCGGAGGCCGCCGGGATTGAAATAAATAATTTATACAATCTCAAAGACGCATTGGACAAAAGAATCGAATACTTTCACGCCATGGGCTGCAGGCTTTCCGACCATTCGCTCGAGCCTGCGGTTTTCGGGGAGTGCACGGAGCGGGAGGCCGCGGCCGTTTTCCTGAAGGCGCTCGAAGGGAAGCCGCTGTCGCCCGAAGAGGTAAAAAAATTCAGGACCGATCTCCTGGTATTCCTTGCCGGCCGGTATTCCGGAATGGGCTGGACCATGCAGCTGCATATCGGATGCATGAGGAACAACAACAGCCCCATGATGCGGCTGCTGGGACCGGATACGGGCTTTGACGCCATCGGGGACAGCCTTATTGCAGAGCCTCTGTCAAAGCTGCTCAACACAATACATGAACGGCACGGGCTTCCCAAAACGATTCTTTACTGTCTGAATCCTAAGGACAATGAAGTCATCGCCGCTATCGCGGGATGCTTCCAGGGCGGCGGGACGGCCGGAAGGATACAGTTCGGGCCCGGCTGGTGGTTCAACGACCAGAAGGACGGAATGATAAGGCAGATGACGGCGCTTGCCAATCTCGGCCTTCTCGGAAGATTTGTCGGGATGCTCACCGATTCCAGGAGCTTTCTGTCCTATACAAGGCATGAATACTTCAGAAGGATATTATGCAGTCTTATCGGCGGGTGGGCGGAAAACGGGGAGGTCCCCGACGATATGGAGCTGCTGGGCGGCATGGTCCGCGACATATGCTTCAACAATGCAAAAAATTATTTCGGCATCGGTCTCGACTGAGTCTTGATTTATGATTTATCGACAAACGTTACATATATGTTTACAAATGTCGGAATACTGTGATATAATACTCTTCGTGTGTAGTACGGACGGTCCGCTGAGGCTCATATACGGCGCTCAAGAACGTCCTGGAAGGAAGGAGGAAGAATCATGGACATTATTAAAGCAATTGAACAGGAACAATTAAGGACCGATTTGCCGGTGCTTAGTATAGGAGATTTCGTAAAAGTCCACCTTAAGGTTAAGGAAGGCACCAGAGAAAGACTCCAGGTATTTGAAGGGACCGTCATCGCCAAGAAGGGCGGCGGCCTCAAGGAAACCTTCACAGTGAGAAGGGTATCCTACGGAGTCGGAGTTGAAAGAATCCTGCCCGTTCATTCTCCCAAGATAGACCATATCGAAGTGGTCAGAAAAGGCAAGATAAGAAGGGCGAAGCTTTACTTCCTGCGCGACAGGGTCGGTAAGGCGTCCAAGATCAAGGAAAGACTCGAAACCAAGGAAAACTGATAATGTATGTATAAAAGGGACTGTAAGTCCCTTTTGTATTTTAGAGGTAGTTTATGAATATACAGTGGTTTCCGGGGCATATGGCAAAGACGAGAAGGCTGCTGGCCGAAAACCTTAAGCTGGTGGACGTTGTCATCGAGCTGCTTGACGCCAGGATACCGGCAAGCAGCAAAAACCCGGAGATAGATGCGATTACAGGAAGCAAGCCGAGAATAACCGCCCTCAACAAGGCCGATCTGGCCGACGAGGCCGTTTCGAAGGAATGGATGAAATGGTATTCCTCAAGGGGCAATACCGTTATCTTTATCGATTCCGTCAAAGGGACGGGCATAAGCCAGCTGAAATCCGGTCTCAGGGCGATCATGAAGGAAAGGCTGGAACGCGACAGGGAAAAGGGGAGGATTTTCAGGCCCATCAGGACAATGGTCGCCGGTATTCCGAATGTCGGCAAATCCTCCTTTATAAATAAAATCACAGGCAGGGCCGGTGCCGTGACCGGGGACAAGCCCGGCGTGACCCGGGGCAAGCAGTGGATAAGGGTCAACGAGGAAATAGAGCTGCTGGACACTCCCGGAATTCTATGGCCAAAATTCGATGACGAGAATATAGCACAGAATCTGGCCTTCACCGGAGCTATCAAAGATGAAATACTTGATACGGTAGAGTTGGCGGCCGCTCTGATGGGCAGGCTGGCCGGAACGTACCCGGAGAAGCTTTCTCAGCGCTTCAGGCTCCCTTCTCTCGAAGGAAGGACGGGGCTTGAGCTGCTTGAAACGGCGGGCAAAAACCGGGGCTGTATCATTTCGGGCGGCGAGACGGACCTGCAAAGGATATCCGCAATCGTGCTCGACGAGTTCAGGGGAGGCAAAATAGGCAGAATCACGCTTGAAAAACCTGTATGGGGTGAGGTCACAGGAAATGAAAAACAAAGAGAACGATAAAAATAAAGAGGCTCTTGAGAAGGAGCGCCGGCGTTTCCTTGGGATGTGCGTCTACGAAGAGGCGGCTTACAACGAGGGAGCGCGGCTGATAGCCGGTATGGACGAGGCGGGGAGAGGCCCGCTGGCGGGTCCCGTGGTGGCAGCCTGCGTTATCCTTCCGAGCGATGTCTTCATAGCCGGGCTGAACGATTCGAAGAAATGCTCGCCGAAGCTGCGGGACAGGCTTTACGACGAGATAGTGGAAAAGGCCGTCGCCCTTGGGATAGGGAAGGCCGATGAAAAATGCATCGACGACATAAATATACTGAACGCGACAAAGAGTGCCATGATGTCGGCCTTCGAGGCCTTGAAGCCCCGGCCGGACATCCTTCTCATAGACGCCGTCAGGCTGGAGGCGCTCGATATCCCTCAGCGTCCCATCATAAAGGGCGATTCTCTGAGCATTTCCATCGCGGCGGCTTCCATCATAGCCAAGGTGACAAGGGACAGGCTCATCAGCGAAATGGATGCGCTGTATCCCGAGTACGGCTTCGGAAAGCACAAGGGCTACGGTACCGAGGAGCACATAAACGCTATAAAAAAATACGGGATTTGTCCGATACATAGAATAAGCTTTACTAAAAACTTCGTATAGAACCGCAGAGAGAAGGAAGAGATATGCGGATTGACGGACTGTTCAACGGACAGCCCCTGAACCAGCCGAACGTATTGGATATCCTGAGCAGGCTTAACATAGGAGATGTGATCAGGGCCAAGGTGCTTGAAATGACTTCGGGCGAGCTTATGCTGAAGCTTTTCGACGGCACCGTTTTCAGGGCCGCCGTCGCATCCGACATCGGCGCGAAGCCCGGCGAGCTGCTTGAGCTTGCCGTCAGCGGCAAGAGCGACGGAAGCATATTTCTTGAGACCGTCAAAAAGAACATCAAATCCGAAAGCATGCAGAATGAAATAAAAAAGCTCCTGATCGGCATGGACATAGCTCCCGGCCCGGAAAATATGGAGCTTGCGGGCGAATTCAAGGCAGCAGGCATGAAAATAGCTCCCGAGGTCTTTAAAAAAGCGGCGGAGCTGTTGAGCAGGTTCAGCGAGCTGACGCCCGAAAAGGCGGTATTTCTTGCTTCAAAGAATATAAAGCCCGCGGAAGGCGACACAGGTACGCTTCTGAAGCTACTGGAAGGAAGGCTCAAGCTGGGCAGCCAGCTGGACGAGCTGCAGACACTTGTTTCATCCCTGGAAAATGCCCCCGCAAAAGCCGGAGCTGCAAAAGCCGCGTCAGCACCGGCATCAAACGTTCAAATTACGCCGGATGCGCAGCCGCAGGCCGGCACGCCCGCGCAGGCCGTTGTAAAAGCCCCGGCCGAACAGGCTTCGAATGCAATATTGGCGGAAAACAGTCAAATCCGTCCCGACACGGACACAGCCGGAGCCAAAACGGCTGCGGCAATGCCGCCGCCCGATGAGCCGGGACACGCGGCAGCTTCCGGGCCACGGCCACGCCCTCATGCCGCAGAGGCCGCGCCCATAACTGCCAAAGACGCAGACGGTTCAGGTGATATGCAGGATAAAATCCTATCGAATTTGAATACCGACGACGGTCCTGAATTTTTAAAGCCCGGCGGGGACAAGCTGAAGGAAGCCGGGTTAAAAATACTCAGGGAAGAGGCCGGAGACCTGGAAAAACTGAAAAACACCTTCAAAAGCATGTTCATAAGCACCGACTCCGAAGAATTGAAATCGGAGCTCGACGTCAAAAAGCTTTATACGGACCTGACCGATAAGCTGGACGTGATAAAGAGCACGGCCGCCTATTCGGGGCTGCCCGGCTCGGACGAAATAGCGGCCAGGGCAAACAGCATCAACGACGGAATAAAGCTTCTGAGCCAGATAAACAGCAGCACCGCATATTACCAGATCCCACTCAACCTTTCGGGCTACAATACCACAGGAGAGCTGTATGTCATGAAGCGCGAGCATTCGCGCAAGAGAATAAACCCCAGGGACGTGACGATGTTCATATCCCTGGATACCCGGAATATAGGCAGAATAGAGACCATCATCGACATAAAGGAAAAGAATGTGAGCATAAATCTGCGCGCCGAGGAGAAGCAGATTATCGATTTTATTAAGGAAAACTACAAATTTTTATATACCGGCCTTGTCGAAAAAGGCTACAGGCTGGTGGACATACGGTACAGGCTTATAGAGGATGCGACAAATCCCGTAAACATGGAGCGCAATATCAAAAAAGAGCTTGAGGGCGGCCGTTTTTCCGTTGATGCGAGGATTTGAACCCGGAGGTAGGATGGACAAACAAAAGGATAACAAAATCAAAGAGGTTGCCGCTCTGACATATTCACCTGAGAACGACGGAGCGCCAACGATTGTTGCCCTGGGAAAAGGCGAGGTAGCGGAGCGCATACTTGAGGAAGCCAGAAAAAATGATGTGCCCGTTTATGAGGACGAAAACCTTGCGCATACCCTGAATGCGCTCAACATAGGCGACGAGGTGCCGCCCGAGCTGTACGAGGTGGTAGCCGAGGTGCTGGTTTTCGTAAGCAGGCTCGACAGCAGCTACGGAGAAAAATTCGGATATGGCGCAAGGCATGAATAAAAGAAGCTTCGGCAGCGAGGGCGAGAGGCTTGCCGCGGAATACCTGAGGCAGAACGGCTACCGGCTACTGGACGTGAACTACAGGTTCGGCAGACTGGGAGAGATAGATATCATCGCCGCCCAGGACGGTTATATATGCTTCGTGGAGGTCAAGACCAGGACGGGGACCGAGTTCGGGCTGCCCTGCGAAGCCGTTGGCCGGAAGAAGCAGGAAACACTGAGAAGGCTGGCCTGGGCCTATCTGAAATACAGAGGCCTGACGGACAGGAACGCGCGTTTTGATATTGTGGAGGTAACCGGTGATAAAAAGGATGGGGAATTCATAAATATAAAAATAAACCTTTTAAAGAATGCGTTTTGATATGATTATATTTGACGCCCATTGCGACACGGCTTCGGCAACACTTGACCTGAAGGCGGGACTCCGGTCCAATTCCTGCCATGTCGACCTGGAAAGAATGCGTATGCCAGGGGGCCGGGTCCAGGTCTTTGCGGCATTCGTGAACCCGACGGTTTACAGGAGCTGCGAGCTTAGAAGAGCGCTGCAGATAATAGACAATATATACCGCCAGGCAGAAGAAAACAGCGATTTGATGACGGTCTGCACCAGTGCGGAGGATATAAAAAGAGCTGTGGGTGAGAGCAAGCTGGCGGCGCTCATATCCATCGAGAGCGGAGAAGCGCTGCAGGGTGAGCTTTCCTCGCTCAGAATGCTTTACAGGCTGGGGGTCAGGAGCCTTTGCCTCACGTGGAATTACCGCAGTGAATTGGCGGACGGAGCCTGGGAGGAGGCGTCTGCAGGCGGCCTTTCGGCTTTCGGCAGGAAAGTCGTGGAGGAAATGAACAGGCTGGGGATGCTGGTGGACGTTTCACATATATCCGAAAGGGGTTTTTGGGACGTACTTGAGCGCACAAAAGCCCCTGTAATCGCATCCCATTCCAATTCAAAGGCCGTGTGCAGCCATCCGAGAAACCTGACCGACGCCCAGCTCGAGGCGCTTAAGGCCAATGGCGGCGTTTCCGGCATAAATCTATTCCCGGAGTTTTTAAATGCTTCCGGCGAAGCTTCAATCGACGATATAATCAGACATATAGAGCACATCGTCTCGGTAACCGGCGAGGACCATATAGGGCTCGGCTGCGATTTTGACGGGATAATTACCACCCCATCCGATGTAAAGGGTGTACAGGATGTGGACAAAATTTTCGACAGGCTGCTTGCTTTGAATTATACAAATGAATTCATAGAAAAATTTGCCGGCGGCAATTTCATGAGGGTAACGGAAGCTGTTTTAAAATAAACAAAGAGCTCATGATGATCTACGCTACAGCCGATACAGATCCCTGCATACCTATAAACAATCTTTCGACTGCCCACAAGCATTACAAAACCTATACCCGCCTTTGCTCGACTACCAAGAGTACCTGGGAAACCTTATGCAATCTCACGACTGCATAAAACCTCCAGTATTCCAGCCCTTTGCACGGGAATTTTCAGCGGAAGGTCAGCCTTTATACGCAAACCGCGGTAAGGCTGCCGTATTGAAACAGGCTTGGCTCAAGTATTTCTACCTGTCCGGGGACTGTAAGCAATCCAGCTGAAGGCCGATGCAAAACGGCTTTGTACCTGCGGAACCCTTGATAATCTTAGCTCGAACCTTACCCATCCCTTTCGACCACACTGCAACAGTTGGGCTGCAGTACAGCCTTGGAGGACGAAGGTACGGGGCATTCCATGAGCATCTTAAAAAGCCTGCTGCATGTGAGATGCGGACGTACTTTATGATAAGGCTCTTCTCTCCGACCGGCAACGAGCCCTCTGCATTTAAATGCAAGACCCGGTACCAATCTTTGACCGAATGTTGCAAAGCCCATTAAGACCCTGCAGCATTCTTGGCTCGACCATCACGAACCCTTGTGATAATATTGTGCCCGCGCAGTCCCATATTAACCGATGTATATTGTGGATTTGATACTATATTTTTCTTTGCCGCATGAAACCCATGCATTCATATCTTGCATTATTCAAGTCCAAACAATCCTGCGGAAAAATAATTTGAATTTTCAGCGATGCCGAGTTGCAAAACGAAGCGAAGTGTATTAAAATAACTATAATTATATAAACTTGGAGGAGACAACGATGTCCGACATAAACCGTATGAGCAGGGATGAGCTTCAAAGAGAGCTGCTTTCGTTGAATGAGAGGTACGAGGAGTTTATCGGCCGCAAGCTGAAGCTTAATATCGAAAGGGGGAGACCGGGCGCCGATCAGCTCGAGCTTTCGATGAAAATGCTTGAATACCCGGCGGGCGTCGGCAGCTGCAAGGCTGAGGACGGTACGGACTGCAGGAATTACGGCCTTGTCGACGGTATTCCGGAAGCCAAGACCCTGTTTTCACAGATGCTCGGAGTGAGCGCGAAGGAGATCATCATCGGCGGAAATTCAAGCCTCAGCATGATGTATGATTCTCTGGCCAGGGCCATGATGTTCGGCATCGTCGACGGAAACGGACCCTGGAGCAAGCTTCCCAAGGTAAAGTTCCTTTGCCCGTGTCCGGGCTACGACAGGCATTTTGCCATAACAGAGCTTTTTGGCTTTGAAATGATTCCTATAGATATGAAGGAAGACGGCCCCGATATGGACGCGGTCGAGAGGCTGGCGGCCGAGGACGACGCAGTGAAGGGCATCTGGTGCACTCCGAAGTACAGCAACCCCGATGGGATAACCTATTCCGACGAGGTGGTGGAACGCTTTGCCGTTATGAAGACCAAGGCCCCCGATTTCAGGATTTTCTGGGACAATGCTTATGCGGTGCACCACCTTACCGATACGCCGGACAGACTGAAGAACATAATGGATGCCTGCAAGGCTGCGGGGAACCCTAACCGCGTGCTGATATTCGGCTCCACCTCGAAGATAACCTTTTCGGGAGCGGGCGTAGCCATGATGGGCGCAAGCGAGGCCAACATCGCCCAGGCCAAAAAGCAGCTGACCATACGGACCATCGGGCCGGATAAGCTGAACCAGCTCAGGCATGTCCGTTTTCTAAAGGATATGCAGGGGATAGATGAGCATATGAAGAAGCAGGCGGAATTGCTGCGGCCGAAATTCGACATGGTGCTCGGCAAGCTTGAGGAGGAGCTGGGCGGTAAAGGAATCGCCTGGTGGAACAAGCCCAGGGGCGGCTATTTCATAAGCCTGAACCTGCTGCCGGGATGCGCCGCGGCCACCTATAAGCTGATAATCGGGGCGGGAGTCGCTATGACACCTGCGGGAGCCACCTTCCCCTACGGCAAGGACCCGCAGGACAGAAATTTAAGAATTGCGCCGACACTGCCGCCGCTGGAGGAGCTGAAGACCGCCACGGAACTGCTTTGCACCTGCGTACGGATAGTGAGTATTAAAAAGGTGCTGGGCATGATATGAAGCGCAGAGTCCGATTTATTTGCGCTTGATTTGCATAAGGCATAGTATTATAATTGGTAGGGGTTTTCTTACATATGGAAGAAACCTTTAATCAATCTCATATTCATAAGTATCTGGCGAGGATTTAAACGTCCTCGCAATTTTTTTTGGCGGCAGGGCCGGGCTGCGAATTCGCAAGAGGTTCAAAGGACAAGACACAAGATGCTCCCCGGATTTCGTCTTGTTTAATACCCTGGAATAATTTATAATTAGTCTGGATATTAAAAGCCGTTATCCGGATGAAATACAAAAATTTTCGGAGGTAATCGAATTGAAAAATATATACGAAAGTCCGTTAAATTCGCGATATGCCAGCGACGAGATGCAGCGGCTGTTTTCGCCCGACATGAAGTTCAGGACGTGGAGAAGGCTGTGGATAGCGCTTGCGGAGGCTGAAAAGGAGCTTGGGCTCAACATAACGGAGGAGCAGCTTGACGAGCTGAGAAAATTCAAGGACGACATAAACTACGAGGTCGCGGAAAGAAAAGAGAGGGAAGTACGTCATGACGTCATGGCGCATGTACATGCCTACGGAGAGCAGTGCCCTAAAGCAAAGGGCATCATACATCTCGGGGCCACCTCCTGCTACGTCGGCGATAACACCGATATCATCATCATGACGGAAGCGCTCAAGCTGCTGAAGAGCAAGCTTGCGGCAGTCATATCTAAGCTTTCCCAGTTCGCGCTGAATTACAAGGACCTGCCGACCCTCGGGTTCACACATTATCAGCCGGCGCAGCTGGTTACCGTGGGGAAGAGGGCTTGCTTGTGGATACAGGACCTTTTGATCGACCTTCAGGACCTCGAATACGTACTGTCTGGCATGAAGCTGCTTGGAAGCAAGGGGACTACCGGGACGCAGGCCAGCTTCATGAATCTTTTCGAAAACGATAATACCAAGGTGAGAAGGCTGGACGTCTTGATAGCCGAAAAAGTGGGCTTCGAGGACGTTTATCCTGTGTCCGGTCAGACCTATACCAGGAAGCAGGACAGCAGGGTTCTGAACGTGCTTGGGGGAATTGCCCAGAGCGCCTCAAAATTCAGCAATGATATGCGGCTGCTGCAGAGCATGAAGGAGATCGAAGAGCCCTTCGAGGAGAAGCAGATCGGCTCGTCGGCAATGGCATACAAGCGCAATCCCATGAGGGCCGAAAGAATTTCGTCGCTTGCAAGGTACGTGCTTGCTGACACCCTGAATCCGGCTATTACCGCGTCGATGCAGTGGTTCGAGCGGACGCTCGACGATTCGGCAAACAAGCGTATCAGCATTCCGGAGGCATTCCTGGCCGTTGACGCCATATTGAACATTTATCTCAACATCTCCGACGGGATGGTGGTCTATCCCAAGGTTATCGAGAAGCATGTGATGGAGGAGCTGCCGTTCATGGCGACGGAGAACATCATGATGGAGGCGGTGAAAAGGGGAGGGGACCGGCAGGAGCTGCACGAAAGAATCCGGCTTCACTCCATGGAGGCCGCAAAGCAGGTCAAGCTACACGGGAACAAAAACGATCTTGTCGAAAGGCTCGCGGGCGACGGGATTATAGGCATGACCTCAGATGAAATACTCTCCGTCATGAAGCCTTCGGGCTACATCGGCAGAGCCCCGGAGCAGGTGGAGGAATTTATCACCGAGGTGATCGGACCGGCAATTAAAGAGATAGACCGGAACGGCATAAAGGTTGAGCTCAAGGTCTGACGTCTGCGATGGATTTGGTTAATTGCGTAGCAATAAAGCAATCAATATTCTTATATAAGAAATGCCGATTAAGTACGTTTCAATAGAAAACTTATCGGACCGCACTCAAACCGGATAGGGAAAAATCAGGATCACTCGCTCGGCGGGAGGTCCTGATTTTCTGATGCCGGATTATATTGAATATTATGCGTTCCGCTTATACGTCCACAGCGTGAGCGGTACAAACACCGCGAGGATCACAAGCGAACCAGCGAGCGCAAGCCAGAAGTCCAAGCCGATTGTGCCGTTGCCCAGTATCTCGCGTACAGCAGTTATTGCTTTGGATACAGGGTTGATATCGTTGGCAAAGATGCGGATCACCTTTGGCATGGTTTCCGTTGGGACAAAAGCGTTTGACAAAAATGTCAGCGGGAACATAATAAGCATTGCGTACATTGACGCAGAGGATACGGATTTTGCCGTCATCGCCACGAAAGCAAACAGCCAGCTTAAGCACCAACCGACAAACGTTATAAACCCTATACAAGCGATGACGCTCAGAAATCCCGGCCTGTACCCGATAATCGCGCCGACGATGAACACCACTGCTCCCGCGATGGCATAACGCACAAGGTCGGCAGTCAATACGCCCGCAAGCGGCGAAATTCTCGCGATGGGCATCGATTTGAAACGGTTGGATATGCTCTTGTCCGTGTCCTCCCGGAGTTGGGTTCCCGCGTTGCCGCAGGACGTGACGCAAGTCTGGATTAAAATTCCCGGAATGATAATCGGCAGATAGTTCGCAATGTCGCCCGATATAGCGCCGCCGAACAGATATGTGAACATCAGCGTGAACAATATCGGCATCAGCGTAACGTCCAAAAGGCTTTCAGGGTTATGAACGATTTTGAGGAACGTCCTGTGCGCGAATGTGAACGTATTTTTTAACGCAGTGCCGAAACCGACGTGGTTTTTTAAATCACGCTCGTGCGCGGGGATAATCGCAGTGTTCGTCATATTAAACAGCCTCCTTTTTATCTCCCGTGAGGGCGAAGAATACTTCGTCAAGCGACGGTTCACGCA
>JAEZJL010000230.1 GCA_023415815.1 Bacillota bacterium
GCGGGAGCCTTCAGACCGTATAGTCCCTTCCCCTGGACTCGTACCTTGTTGTCCGGCAGTATTTCTATGCCTATCTGCATTTTTCTGAAGCAGTCGATGGTGCTCATGCAGTCCTCGCCTAGCAGGAAATTGTCTATTTCCGTCGTACCTTTGGCAAGAGCACCCAACATTATCGCCCTCTGAGATATGGACTTGTCACCTGGAATGACGACCTCACCTCTGAGTGAGTTTCTTTGTTCAATCAGCACGCTGGTCCCCCCAAACATTTATAATAAGCGGTGTCACCCGTTTTTATATACTTTATACCCCGTATTTGTCAGCAAGTCAAAGGCAATATTTTCACTTTCCATGTCGGCCAGCCTTATTTTAAGACAGCCCTGCTCCATCTCCCTGCTGTTGGATACGTTTATATTCTTGATATTTATATTATGCATACCCAGAATTGTTGCTATTTCACCTATAATTCCGGGCTTGTCCTCTACATCCACTATCAGTTCAAACGCAGGGCTTATGGGCCCGCCAATCCGCGACGACATCGAATCCCTGAAGGCCCTGGCCGTCTCAAAAAATTCCCTTATCGAGGCCGATTCACCGCCTTCGAGCTGCAGCCTGAAATTGGCAAGTACGCCGGAAAAGCTGTCCAGCAGCTCCAGGACCTGCTTTTTGTTGCTTGTCACTATGTTCTCCCACATCTCCGGATTTGAGGAGGCTATCCTTGTGATGTCCCTGAAGCCCCCGGCCGCAAGCATCTGCATGGCTCCGTCGCTGGTATCCAGCTCCCTTACCATGTTCACCAGTCCCGAGGCTATTATATGAGGCACATGGCTGATGCCGCCCGTCACCCTGTCGTGCAGCGCGGCGTCCATTACGACGGGAATAGCCCCTATACTTTTCACAAGCTCCTTCATGCATTCTATTGCGTCGTCCGTCGTGCTGGCGCAGGGCGTGAGCACATAGTAGGCGTTCTCGAACATATGTGAAAACCCTGCCGCGTAGCCCGACTTCTCCGTACCTGCCATCGGATGGCCTCCGATAAAGCAGGAAAGCTTTGTCCTGTTGTCGGCGTACCTTGTTATTTCCTCTTTTGTGCTCCCCACATCCGTCACGATGCAGCCGGGCTTTGCCCTGCCGGAAAGTTCATCCATGAACCTTAAGGCCTGCTTCACGGGGGTGCATATGAAAACCGCGTCCGAATCGTATACATCCTCGTCCAGCCTGTCCGAGCCCCTAAGGATGCTTCCGTCGCGGACGGCCTGGCTTATTGCCTCGCCGCTCCGCGTTACCGCGATGATCTCCCTTATTCCCGTCTTCTCTTTGAGAGCTCTGGCAAGGGAGCCTCCTATCAGTCCCAGACCGATGATCGCTACCTTATTTATTTTCATAATTGAACTCTCTCCCTACTATTTCGGCAATCTTGCCTATATCCTTGCACAGACTGTCGAAGTCTCCGGGAGAGAGCTGCTGCGCCGCATCCGAAAGCGCGCATCTGGGATTTGGGTGCACTTCGATGATCAGGCCGTCCGCGCCTGCGGCAATCGCGGCCATGGAAAGCGGAAGGATGTACTGTGTTTTACCTGCGGCATGGCTGGGGTCGACGATGATGGGGAGGTGGCTTGAATTCTTGACAACCGGGATGGCGCTGATGTCCAGGGTATTCCTGGTAGCCGTCTCAAAGGTTCTGATTCCCCTTTCACAGAGTACGACATTGTAGTTGCCCTCGCTCATGATGTACTCAGCCGCATTGAGCCATTCGTCTATTGTCGTGGAGGGCCCGCGCTTGAAAAGCACCGGCTTTTTGGACCGTCCGACCTCCCGCAGCAAATGGAAATTCTGCGAGTTGCGGGCTCCTATCTGGAACATGTCCACGTATCTATCCGATATTTCAAGTGATTTTTCGCTTATTACCTCAGTTATCAGTTGAAGGCCGGTTGCCTCCTTCGCTTCTTTTAAAAGCTTCAGACCTTCCTCTTCAAGGCCCTGGAAGGAGTACGGGGATGTCCTCGGCTTGAAGGCGCCGCCTCTCAGGAATTTCGCCCCGGAGCGCTTGACCGCCTCCGCCGCCTCAAGTATCTGCTCCCTGCTTTCCACCGCGCAGGGCCCGGCCATGATGACTATCTCGTCACCGCCGATCTTGACTCCGTTGATGTCTATAACGCTCTTTTCCGGCTTGAAGGTCTTACCGGCGAGCTTGTAGGTTTCCACTATGGGCACAAGCTTTTCGACCCCGGGCATCAGCTCCAGGGGGATATCGCTCAACACCCTTTTATCGCCTATGACGCCTATGATCGTCCTCTCCGTACCCCTGGAAATGTGGACTCCAAGCCCGAGCGATTCGAGCACCTTTGAAATCTCGCTGATTTCACTGTCTTTAGAACCGGTTTTCATTACTATAATCATAAAATTCCCTACTTCCTTTCTACGTTATTATTCATTACTATTGACGCTGCGATACCGTTCTGCCATATTACCAGCCGTCCTCCACCATTATATTCACAGGCGGATTTCAGGTTAACTTAAATTTACAATGATACATCCCAAATGTCAAGAAAAACGGCCCCCGTTAAGAATTTTCTTGAACTGCCCCCTATGTGTGTGTATAATGTTAGGGGACACACCTCTCCCGTCGACGGACTGAGCGTCGAGGTATGTCCCCTTTCGACGCTAAAGCTGTTTGGACACTCCTTTTACCCATGGATGGACTGAGCGTCGAGGAATGTTCCATTTTAGTACTTAAGCTGTTTGGGCACTCCTTATCCATGGATAGACTGAGCATGGGGGGAATGTCTTTTAGACGTTAAAACTGGTTGGATACATTTTCAAAGGGCTGTTGCAAGAGATGCGTTTTAGAAGCTGAAGTGTTGGATTTGCCCCGGACGTGTTGTCAGGGGGGCTGGCGGTAGATAATCTTTAAGGTTTCCCGAAAATTTTGAATTGGATTGTTATATTTAGGAATATAATAAATGCTGGTATGAAAAACAAGGGGGAATTGTTATGAAAGAATATACCGTGGATAAATTGCGCAATGTATGCCTGATGTCCCACGGCGGCGCCGGAAAGACAACGCTTACGGAGGCAATGCTGTTCAACACCGGTGTTCTTGACAGATTCGGCAAGGTCCTGGACGGGACCACTACGACGGATTACGATCCCGAAGAAATCAAAAGGAAAATTTCCATTAGCACAGCGATTGCCCCGTGCGAATGGAAGGACTGCAAAATCAACGTAATCGACACTCCCGGCTATTTTGACTTCGTGGGCGAAGTGAAGCAGGGCATAAGGGTATCCGACTCGGCAGTAATCCTGGTCCCCGCAAAGGGCGGGCCGGCCGTCGGTACCGAAAAGTCATGGGCGTATTCCAAAGAGCAGGGAATACCGAAAATGCTGTTTGTAAGCAAAATGGACGAGGAAAACGCGAATTTCTTTGAGACGCTTACTCAGCTTACCAATTTATTCGGGAAGGGCGTTCTGGCCTTCCAGCTTCCTATCATAGAGGGAGACAAATTTACCGGTTTTGTTGACGTCCTCAATATGACTGCGAAAAAGTTCGACAAGGATAAGCTTGTTGATACAGCGATCCCTGCCGGTTTAAATGATAAGATATCCGAGATAAAGGATGCCATAAACGAAGCAATTGCCGAGACGGATGAGGGGCTCATGGAGAAGTTCTTCGGCGGAGAGGAATTCACTGCGGAGGATATTGGCAGGGGGCTTCGCCTGGGCATTGCCGACGGCTCCATCATACCTGTGTTCTGCGGATCGGCCATAAACAATCAGGGCATACAGCAGCTTATGGACGCCATAATACAATTCATGCCCGCTCCGGACAACAAGCCCGTTGTCAAGGCTAAAAAAGCGAACAGCGACGACGCTGTCGAGCTGAAGGTCTCACCGGCAGAAAGCCTGTCGGTCCTCGTGTTCAAGACCATTGCGGACCCGTTTGTCGGCAAGATATCCATTTTCAGGGTTTATTCGGGCACCATCAAGTCCGATTCCACGGTATATAACACCACTACCGAAAAAACCGAAAAAACCGCTCAGGTATTCGCTCTCAGGGGCAAAAAGCAATTGCCCGTGGATAAGCTGATTGCGGGCGACATCGGAGCCATTGCGAAGCTCCAGTATACGAATACAAACGACACCCTGTGCGATCAGGCCAAGCCGGTCGTGCTGGACAAGATAGAGTTTCCTGAGCCTGCGCTTTCACTTGCGGTCGAGCCAAAAGCCAAGGGCGACGAGGAAAAGATAGGCTCGGGACTTACAAGACTGCAGGATGAAGACCCGACCTTCAAGGTAGCTATCAATACCGAGACCCACCAAACCGTTATATCGGGCGTCGGCGAACAGCACCTCGATGTAATCGTGAGCAAGCTTAAAGCAAAATTCGGGGTATCGGTGAATCTGGTAGACCCGAAGGTCCCCTACAGGGAGACGATCAAGAAGAAGGTCAAGGTGGAGGGCAAGCACAAAAAGCAGTCCGGCGGCCACGGCCAGTTTGGGCATGTATGGGTGGAGTTCGAGCACGGCGACGTTGAGGATCTGGTATTTGAAGAAAAGATATTTGGCGGCTCGGTACCGAAGCAGTACCATCCGGCCGTTGAAAAGGGCCTCCGCGAGGCAATACCGCACGGCGTGCTTGCGGGATACCCTGTTGTGAACCTCAAGGCAACCCTGGTTGACGGCTCCTACCACGACGTCGACTCATCGGAAATGGCCTTTAAAATAGCCGCCCGCCTGGCATACAAAAAGGGCCTGCCGCTGGCGACACCCGTGCTCCTTGAGCCAGTCAGCCATGTCGAGGTCTATATTCCCGACAACTACATGGGCGATATCATAGGAGACCTTAACAAGAGAAGGGGCAGGATCCTCGGAATGAACCCGCAGGAAGGCGGCCTGCAGCAGGTGGTAGCTGATGTCCCGACGGCTGAAATGTTCAAGTATGCAAACGACCTCAGGTCCATGACACAGGGCAGGGGCTCGTTCAAGCAGTGGTTCGACAGATACGAGGAGGCTCCGTCAAACGTAGCACAGAAGGTCATAGACGAAGCCAAGAAGACAATGACCGAGGACGAAGACGAGGAATAATAAGCATAGACATGAAAATGCTGCAGAAATGCGGGCGTCAATAAGGAAGTATTGTTAACAGGGAACGGTGTGGCCGAAAGGCTACGCCGTTTCTCTGTTTTTTCATCGGTTAGTTCAGGGATATCCAGGATGTCCACGCCGTTGCAGACGATTTCCACCTTTTGCTTCCGATTCCCGCTGCTCTTGTCGGGCGCGTGGATGATGATCTTCGAAATAAACTCGTTGAGAATCGTCGGCGTAAGCTCCCGTATGTCCGTATATTTCCTGACCGTCGCAAGGAATTGTCCCGTATCTTCGGCCTACTGTTCCTCCTCCGTCAGCCGATACAAATGGTTTCGGCGCATAAAAGGCCCTCCAATCGCATAACTGCCATTGGAAAGCCCTAAAAAGCGCACATTTAGTTACCTACCATCGCCTATAATGAGTATACGGGCAGTTTACTTCATATGTTTATCGGCCGCTAAGTAATCCTTTTTTGTTATTCTGCTTCCCTCAATCGCTCAACAATAGTTGATTTATGAATAGTGCGATACGCATTTTCCGGCGTAATGATACAGACTGCCAAAACCGCCAAACTTGCTATCAAAACAGGAGTAAAAGGATAGATGAATATTGCATAGGATACTTGCTGCTGAAACAGCTTAAAAATCCCAAAGGTAATAGCACTTCCTACTGTAAAGACGAAAAACAGGGTTATCGCAGCGTATCCAAGCCCTTCACTCACCAGCATTCTCCTGACCTGCTTTCGGCTCATGCCTACGCATTCAAGCGTTGCCAATTCTTGTTTGCGAACCATAATGCCTACCGACATGACATTTATGAAATTGAGAATACCAATCAAAGCGATAACAAGCGCAATGCCGCCGCCGAGAACAAGTAATACCATTTTTGCGCTATTCAATTCTTCCATTGATTCCATCTTTGACGTTAGAGATATTTCATAATCGCTCCCTATGATTTGCTTTAACGCAATCAGGGCGTTTTGCTCATAATCGCTTGAAACATCAAGGTTGATTTCTGATACAATCGGTTCACTAAACCATTCTCGCATTAACGCGTTTGATATAAGCACGGTGGGCGCAAGCCCGGAGCCAATGCCTTTATAATCAAAGGGAACGAAACCGCCAAGCGGTATTATAGTTTTTTTGCTGTTGGCATTATCGTTTTCACTTTGATAAGATGGTGAAATAGTCAACTCACGGACATTTGAAAACAAGCCGGGATTGTCGGTTGCAATTAACGCAAACTCTCCGCGTTCAAAAGCGTCAATATCAATGGGTTTATCAAGCGTGTTACTTGATTTCATAAGCATTTCACCGTCAACACCGAGAACGAATCCGCGAAAGTTCTCATAAATATCTTTCTCTGTCAAGCTGGTTGTCTGCTCTTGCATGGGGAGATTGGCAATGTATTCACCAAAAGCGTCCGGCGAGTAATCAAGGCTCATTTTTCCCCATGTGGTTACGCTTAAAGCTTCAAACCCGGGCAGGGATTCCAGTTTATCTATAAACGCTTTATCAAACTTTTGCGTCGGCAATGCGCTGTTTTCCAACACAAAATCACTTTCAAATGTGGATTCAATGTATTTGGTTATGTCCATACTGCAAGCCAAAGTGGTCTCCGTTAAAAATGTTGTGATACCTAAAAACAGGCTGAGGAATACTACGCCCGCGCGTTTTTTATCCCGGAAAATATTGCGAAAAGCCATTTTATACGGTTTGCCATGTGCGGACGAACGGGTATTTTTCGTTTTTACATCCAGGCCCGTATATCTCTGCGCTTCTATGGGAGAGATCCCCGCCGCTTTTTTAGCTGGCTTCGACGCGCCCAATACCGCCGTGAGTAAAGGAAAGACTACCGCACCTAAATAAATGAACGGGGAGAAAGAAACAACCGCTTCTGTGGAAACAGCCCCAAGCTCTGAAATAAAGAACGGAACAAACGCCAACGAAAGCAACAAGGAAAGAATTATGCCAATCGGTATTCCAATTAAGCAAAGCCGCAAAATCTGTCCAACAACGATTCGCTTAATCTGTTTCGGCGTTGTCCCAAGCGTTTTAAGAAGCCCGTAAAAACGCACATCGCGGGAAACGGAAATATATAAGACATTGTAGATCAGCAGATACCCTGTAAAAATCAAGAATACCACGATGGCGCATAAGGCAATCAAAGTGGTTGTTGATTGTCCCGTATTAGTATCATAAGTTTCTGCCGCTACTACCGGCTGATTTTCGGATAAACCCAAATCGGACGCTAATGTGCCGCAATATTCCGAAACACGCGATTCATTATCGAACATCAGCGTTGCCGAACCGTCTGTTTCAACGGTTTTGCCGTATTTTTGCGATAACTCTTGTGAAACCAATATTTCGCCCGCAGTGTTCATTGACTGAACAAAACCGTAGCTTGTAAACCACCCCGACAAACGGAAACTTTCGCTAATCAACGCGTCCTTGTTTTCGCTGTCCGTATAGTAAGTAAGGGGGATTTCCATACCAATGTAAGGAGTATCAATACCCAATCGTTTAAGTACCGCAAGAGGAACCATAATTTCATTTTCTTTTTCGGGATAGTTCCCCTCTATATCTACATAGGCGGGGGAGCGTAGTTCTTTCCATTCGGTTTTATCGAAATAGTGCAAGGTCAGACTGATTTTTCCCATTTCCGGCGTATTTTTCACAAAACCGACGTTGTTACCCGTACCAACTACTTTAACGTAATCCAAAGTATGAAGCTTCTCTATTTGCGAAGCGGTAGGGTGTCCGACTGCGGCGTGTGCCACAGTACCCGCAAAGCGTATTTGATTCATCTTCACAGATTCTACAAGGCTCATGCCTATGCTGAAAACAGACCCTATGAGTAGGGTTGTGAGCGCAATGGCTGTGATTATAAAAAAGTTTCTCTTTTTATTGGATTTAAGGCTTCTGCTTGTAAGACGCCCTATAAC